>JBJXGR010000237.1:0-20668 GCA_046160045.1 Bryobacteraceae bacterium | reverse complement strand
CAGGAAGGCGTTGTCGACGAAGAAGCGGCGGCCCGGGCGCGCGCGGCCGGCCTGTTCGTGGTCATGGACCGCTGCATCCTCAAAGACCACCACCGGCTGCGCTGAGCCGAGTCCTTGGAAAGAAACGCGTCGGGCTCTTTTGGCAACCCCTCGCTTGGAACGTGTGCGGAAGTCAAGATGTCCGCTCTAGTCACGCTTCAGGGAATCGGGGTACCCCCCCGCCACCGCTCGCTGCTCTGAAGAAGACGACGGTGCGGGCCATCGGGAGTAGTGGAGGGTATCGGCAACCCCACGGCTTAGAAGATGTAAGAAAATCAAAAACGGCCTTTTCAACAGCTTTTCCACGCTTGGAGACCTTGCCAGACGCCCTACAACGCGTTCTGCGGCGTCGACAAGGGATTTCGCATCCCCCCACGCACCCACAAAATTGGCGAAGTCGATTCTCTTACACCTTCTTACGCCCGTGGGCTCCCAGCCAAACGTCCACGATCTCCGGCCACATTTCCCCGAGGGAACGCAAGGCCGGGCTTCGCCCGGCGGGCCGGCCAGGGGGCCGGCCGCGGTCCAGGGGGACCGCCCCACTCAGTACAGTCCGTACCGATTCGCTGACACCTTCTTACGGTCAGGGCTGCGAGGCGTTTGCAGGCTCATGGGGCCGCCCGTTCAGACCGCCGATTCCCACCGCCGCAGGCCGATGCGCGAGAGCCGGATCGGAATGTGGCGGTACCGCGCGTCGTCCGATTCGATCTCCCGGATCATCGCCCGCTGCCGGGAACGATCGGACCCGCTCAGCAGGGTGACCGATCCACCGGCGCCGCCGGCGCCGTTCACCTTCCACCCGGCTGCCGCATGTTCCCGCGCGATGTCGATGATGCGCTGGTGATGCGGCCCGATCAGCTCCGGATGCAGCCCCGCCTGTGCGCGTGTGTTTTCCGTCATGGCCTCACCCAACATGGCGAAGTCCCCGGCATAGAGGGCGTTTTTGGATTTCTCCGCGGTCCGGCGCAGAGGCGCCAGCCGGGGCGCATCGGGCCCTTCGCCCTCCAGACCGCGAATGACCATCTCATGCACCGCGCTCGAGCTGTGCGAATCGCCGACGAAGATCAGCGACAGGCGGCTCTCCAGCTCCCACCAGATCGAATCGGGAAGCAGAAGCTGGCTGACGGTTGCGTGCGGGTACTGGTGCATCTCGATGAAGTTGACCCCTCCGAACGCCGAGGCGATCTGGTCTTGAATGCCGCACTGCTGCTTCAGTAGAAGCGTCTCGATGCGTTGTGCGGCGGCCGCCACCTCGTGCGCGGTGAGCCGCCCCGGAGTCAGGCAGTCGAGCGCGCCGATGAGCGCCACGCTGACCGCGGCCGATGTGCCGGTGGAGCAACCGCTCGGGGCCTCGCTGTGGATCGAGGCTTCCACCGAAAGCCCGTCCGGAATGCGCATGTAGTCGATGGCCGCTTCGAGCAGAGGGTGCTTGTCGTAGACGCCGCCGGGCGCGGCAATCGAATACCGCTCGCCGTAATTTTCGGCGAAGATGGTGATCCGTGCCGGATTTCCGTCCTGTTCGTACACCCGCACCTGGACATCGGCCGACGGGTAGACGGCGATGTTGAAGATCTTCCCGTGTCCCGCGAACCAGGTGTCGGTCCACCCTCCGTTGTCGCAGACGCGGATGGGCGCCGTGCTGTTGATGATGCGCAGAAGCCGTCCGGCCATCGAGGCTACATTCCTTCTTCCGGGTGTGAGATCGGCGGAGCGCTATTTGCCGAACAGCTTGCGCTTCTTGCGGATGTCTTCTTCGGTGAAGGGAGGTCCCGCCTCCAGCCGGTCCAGCCGCAACTCCAAGCCGTGGCCAGGCACGTCGAGCAAGCCGAACACCTGCGTTCGCGGAATCTGCGTCGAGCCTGTCTTCTGATAGTCCGCGTAGGTCACGGTGACGCCGATGCCGACACCGACGGCAGATTCCATGCGGACTTGCCTGGGAAGAAAGTCAGGCTGGAGGACAACCGTCCACCGCTCGACGCTGCTTTCGGCCGTGAACCGCAGGTCCTCTCCCGCGCGAGGCGTGAGCGTCCGGGTCTCGGCGGTGGCCGCCGCGCTCTGCATCCGTTTGGCGACGGCGCCGAGTTGGAAGTCCCGCAGCAGGGCGAGCATGTGCTCGACTTCGTCGGGCTCCGGCATTCCGGGCGCAAACGCGAAGGCGCTCTTGATCAGCGTGGCCTCGTACTTCTTGGTCGCGGTGGTCAGGCGCAGCGCTGCCATGTCGGGGAGGCGGAGCCGTGTCTCCATCGCCCACCGCGAGCTTTTCGCCTGCTTGTTCACAAGGGTCGCAGTGCCGGCGCCCTGAAGGCTGCTCCAGTAGGCCAGCCCCGGTTCGCCGCCGATCGCGCCGACCATCTTGTCGAACAACTGCTTTCCCATGGCGCGCATCGTTTCCTTGGTCGGCTCCAGCGCCGCCGTCACCGGCGTCACCTTCCCATCGTCGATCTGCGCTTTCAGCTCGACGACGTGATAGCCGGTCTTCTGGACGCTCACACTCACGAGCGCGGCAGGCAAATCCTTGACTGTGATCTGCCCGCGCGTTGTGTCGCCGGCCGATTTTCCGTTCACCAGGACCGTGCACTCGGCTGGTTCGCACGCCAACTGCAATGTCCCCAGTTTCGGCTTGGGAGGGGGAGGCGGGGGAACGGGTGCAGGTTCCGGTTTCGGCTCGGGCGGCTTGGCGATGCTCAAGACCAGGTCGAACAGACCCTGTGTCGGCTTCGCGTCTTTCAGCTTTTCGATGTCCTCCGGCGTCAGCTTGAAGTCCAGACCGCGATTCTGAATCGCCAGCCGCAAGCGGCCATCCGGCAGGACTCCCTGGCGGACCCGCTTGATGGCCTCCAGCACCTGGTCCAATGTAAAAGGCGGTCCATTCAGAAAGCCGGCCGGGCGCTTCGGCGCGCCTTTGGGCGCCTGGCCTGCGGCGGGTGTGCCGAGGCCTGTCAACATGACCAGCATCAATGCTATGAAGATCCGGTGTCCCATGGGCCTTCTCATCGAGTCGACAACGAGCTTTCCGCGGCAATCGCAGCTTGCAGTCGGTTCTTCCAGACAACCGCTTCCTGGTGATTTGGCGAGCTGACCAGGATCTTATCCACCTGCTGCAAAGCTGCCGTATACTCCCCGCGCCCCCAAAGGGCATATACTTGGGCAAACGACACTGTCAAGGCCTGTCCGCCCGCTGCCGAAGCAGGCCGCTGTGATCCGAGTGCGAGCAAACGGGTCTCCACGGCCTTCGCCTCGACGGACGGCGGGCTTCCCGCGACTTTATCCAGCAGCTTGCGCGTCCTGCCGAGCAAATCGTTACGCCGGCTAGCCGATTCCGAGGCCCAGAACAGCAGTTCGCGAGCCATGGCCAGTGCGGCGGGTTGCCACCCTTCGGTGGCGCTGAACCTTCTTTCCCACTCATCCAGCCGTTTGAGGTAATCATCAACCTTAGCCGCATCCGCCCCAGGCGCGGGACGCTCAAACACCAGCAACAGCCGCAAAGCGTCCTCCGGGCGGTCCGCACTCCAACCTTCGAGTTCACCGGCCTTGACGAAACCCGGTTCGGAAACTCGGCGCTCTTCCACCAACTGCGCGCGCACCCACTCGGTGGGCCGTGCGGGCAACTGCAGGATGTTGATTTGGTTGCCTTTGATTAAGCCGGCGACGGGAACCGCGGCAGGGTCCGCCTGTCTGTTCAACACCGCAATGTCCGCACGGACTCGGGCGGTCGCTACCGCCGGCAACGGCGTCGTTGCCTTTTTACAGCAAACGCATGGCACCAACGCCAGCATCAGCAGGTTGGTGCAGTGCGTACCAAAGCGGACGGGCAGTGGTCGGCGCATCCGTAGCCATCTATTGATCGGCGGGTTTCTCGTAACTCTTTACACTATCGCAATCTGCGGGCTGACGGCAGCGAGTGCCAGGCTCAATACCGGATGTCCACAATCTGCCGCGTGTACAACGGCGCCACCTGGTGGCGGATGCGCGCACCGACGCCGGCCGCATCCTTCACCAGCGCGAACATCTCGTCCGGAGTGAACGACCTCCGGATGGACAACTGGCCGTCGGCCATGTTCACCGGATGGATCCAGGGTCCGACAAAGGTGCGGAACAGCCACAGCGGCAGACCATGACGAACCAGATCGAGAATGATGAACCGCCGGCACGAGCGGCCGACGTTTTGAATCAACTCGACGAACTCGTTCTCGGTCAGGTGATGCACCAGACAGACCGCCACCGCGATATCGGCTTGTGGCAACGGATCGCGGACCGCATCGGCTTCGACGATCCGAACGCTCGTCGCTTCCGGCGGGTGCAATTCGACGCCGAGCACCTCGGCGCCGGTCCGGGTGCGAATCCGGACCAGCAGGTCGCCGTTTCCGCAACCCAGATCGAGTACGCGCCGAACGGGTTCGGCGTCGCGCGCGATGGCTTTCACCAGGGCGCGGTGGTTGCCCAGCCATCGGTGCGTTCGCGTCAGGTCCCGAAGGACGACCTTCATGACTTCGCCGGGAAGGGAAGGATCCTCCATGATCTCGGGACCGTCGCAGCGCTTCATCGTAGTGTGAACAGCGCACGGGGTGCCGCGGGCGCCGACAGCAACCCGGTTCCGCGCGTACTCCTCAGACGCTCGATTCTAGCACCGCGCTGCTTTTTAATAGACTGAGGGTATGTCAGACTCCATCACGATTGCGGGCCGCACCTTCCGGTCCCGTCTGTTTGTCGGCACCGGCAAATACCGCAGCTTCCAGGAAATGGCCCGTTGCCACCAGGCCTCCGGAGCGGAAGTGGTGACCGTGGCCGTGCGCCGCGTCAATCTCACCGACCGTTCCAAGGAGTCGCTCCTCGATTACATCGATCGCTCGACGTTCTTCATCCTCCCCAACACCGCGGCCTGCTTCACGGCTGATGACGCCATTCGCACCGCCATGCTGGCTCGCGAAGTCGGCCTGTCGAACTGGGTAAAACTGGAGGTCATCGGTGACCCGAAGACGTTGTTCCCCGATAACCAGGGCCTGCTCGAAGCGACTCGCGAACTGGTGAAGGAGGGCTTCGTGGTGCTGCCCTACACCAACGATGACATCGTCAATGCCCGGCGTCTCATCGACGCCGGCGCGGCCGCGGTCATGCCTCTGGCCGCACCCATCGGTTCGGGACTCGGCGTGCAGAACGCGGTCAACCTCCGCATCCTCCGCGAGATGATTACGGAAGTTCCGCTGATCGTCGACGCGGGCGTAGGGACGGCTTCCGATGCCGCAATCGCCATGGAACTCGGCGCGGACGGCGTTCTCATGAACACCGCCATCGCCGAGGCCGCCGCATCCGAAACGATGGCCGAGGCCATGAACTATGCAGTCCGGGCTGGTCGTCTGGCGTACCTTTCCGGCCGCATGCCCAAGCGCCTTTATGCCTCTGCGTCGAGTCCGCTGGCCGGCGTCATCGAGCCAGCGCGCGCGTAGGGCGTCTTCCTGGGGGCATTGTGTTAACATCCTGTTTCAGTCCCCGGCGACTGCAACAGGAGTGCAAACTCAATGAAAACCTACGAAGGCAAAGACATCCGGAATGTCGGTGTGGTGGGCCACGGACACTCCGGTAAGACTACGCTCACCGCGGGTATGCTGTATGCGACCGGCGTCACCAACCGCTTAACGCGCGTCGACGAAGGCAACACCACGACGGACTTCGATGAAGAGGAAGTTGCCCGGAAAATAACGATTTCGACGGGCCTGGCTTTCGTCGAATGGAAGAAAGCCAAGATCAATATTCTCGATACTCCCGGCTTTAATATCTTCATCAACGATACGAAGTCCGCCCTGGTGGCCGCCGACGCCGCGCTGGTAATGGTCGATGGCGTGGCCGGCGTCGAAGTCCAGACTGAGAAAGTCTGGGCCTTCGCCAGCGACTATGGCATCCCCAAGGCGATCCTCATCAATAAGCTCGATCGCGAGCGCTCCAGTTTCGAGCGGGCGCTCGAAAGCGTTCAGTCGACCTTCGGCCGCTCCTCGATACCCGTCCAATTGCCGATCGGCTCCGAACGTGAATTCAAGGGCCTGGTCGACCTGATCGAAATGAAGGCCTACACCTACACGCCCGACGGCGACGGCAAAGGCAAACCTGTCGACATTCCCGGCGACCTTGCCGATGCGGCGGAAAAGGCGCGCGAGGCCCTCACCGAAATGATCGCCGAGGGCAGCGACGCCCTGATGGAGCAGTTCTTCTCGGAAGGTTCCCTCCACGCCGAGGACTTCGTCGCAGGCCTGAGGCAGGCAGTCGCGGAGGGAAGAATCGTCCCGGTCCTGTGTGGCGCGGCCCTGCCGAACATCGGCACCGACCTTGTCCTGAATTTCCTGACGGACTATTTCCCGTCGCCGGTCGAACGAGGATCCATCAAAGGCACCCTCAACGGCAGTGAGGTCGACCGCAAGATCTCCGACGCCGAGCCGGTTTCGGCCTTCGTCTTCAAAACCGTTGCCGACGCCTTCGCCGGCCGTGTGACGTATTTCAAAGTCGTGTCGGGTAAGGTCGTCAACGACGCGAGCCTTAACAACGTGCAACACGGCTCGACCGAGCGGATGGCGCATATCGGCTGCCTGATGGGCAAGACTCTGACGCCCGTCATTCACCTCCACGCGGGCGACATCGGCGCCGTGGCGAAACTCAAGGACACGGTCACCGGCGATACCCTCGCCGATAAGTCGTCTCCCATCGTCTACCCCAAGGTCAAGCTGCCCGAACCGTCGATCGCCTTCGCCATAGAGGCCAAGTCGCGCAACGACGAAGACCGCATGGGCAACGCCATCAACCGCATCCTGGAAGAAGATCAGTCGCTGCGCTTCTATCGCGACGAGCAGACCAAGGAGTTCCTCCTTGGCGGCTGCGGACAGCAGCATGTGGAAGTCATCGTCAGCCGCCTGAAGAAGCGCTACGGCGTGGAGGTCACGCTGAAGGCGCCGAAGATCCCCTATCGCGAAACGATTCGCGCCCGTGCCGAAGTGCAGGGGCGTCACAAGAAGCAGACCGGCGGCCACGGCCAGTTCGGCGATTGCTGGATCCGCGTGGAACCGCTCGAGCGCGGTTCGAACTTCCAGTTCGCGAGCGAAATCTTCGGCGGCTCGATTCCCCGGAATTACGTGCCGGCCGTCGAGAAGGGCATTGTCGAGGCCGCGGCGAACGGCTACCTGGCAGGTTACCCGATGGTCGACTTCAAGGCCACGGTGTACGACGGCTCCTATCATGACGTGGACTCGTCGGAGCTTGCCTTCAAGCTGGCAGCCCGCAAGGCGTTCAAGAACGCGATGCAGGTGGCCAAGCCGACCCTCCTCGAGCCGATCATGAACGTGGAGGTGCAAACCCCGGTCGAATACGGCGGCGACCTCATGGGCGATCTCAACGGGCGGCGCGGGCGCATCAGCGGAATGGATGCCCGCGGCAGCGCTCAGGTCATCAAGGCCCAGGTCCCGATGTCCGAGATGCTCAACTACCAGAATGACCTGACGTCGATGACGCAGGGGCGCGCCACCTTCACGATGGAACTCTCGCACTACGATTATGTGCCGCAGCTTCAGGCGGAGAAGATCATCGCCGCCTACAAGGCCGCGCGCCTGGGTATCGAGGAAGAAGAAGAATAGCGCCGCGACCCTCGGGGCCGGCCCCGGCCGGCCCTCCCGGGACGTACACTGTGGGTATGGAGACCGCCGCTCAGGTTTCGGTCGACGAATATCTTTCGACCAGCTACCAACCCGATGTCGACTACGTAGATGGCCTGCTGGAGGAGCGGAACGTGGGCGAAGTGCCTCATGGAAAGTGCCAACTCAGTCTGGGCAGCTATCTTCATGCGCGGCGGAAGCAGTTCGGAATTACTGTCTCTGTTGAAACGCGCGTTCAGGTACGGCCGGTACGCTTTCGCTGCCCTGATGTGTGTGTCGTAGTCGGTCAGATGGACGATCGGATCATTCGGCAGCCTCCCTTTCTGTGCGTCGAGATCCTCTCGCCGGATGACCGCGTCCAGGAACTTCAGCGCAAGATCGACGACTATCTGGAGTTCGGCGTGCGCTCCGTCTGGGTCATTGATCCAGACTCGCGCCGTGCCTGGATGTACTCGGGCGAAGGGGTGGTCGAAGTCAAGGATGGGTTCCTGCGCACTCAGGGTCCCGACATTGCGGTCCCGCTGGCGGAGTTGTTCGAAGACTAGCGAGCCCGCTCGAACACCAGAAAATACTGGTGCGGGAGAAAGTCGAAGGACTCCTTCTTCCGAAAGCCTGCCGCCGCGAACTCCTTCTCTACCTGATCCTCGGACAGCTTCATCTCTACCGGCGGCCCCACCGGCAACTTCCTCTTATAGAAGTCCACGATGACAATGTGCCCGCCCGGCTTCAGCGCCCGGTTGAAGTTTGGCGTAATAGGCGGGCCGCCCCTCGATGTGGTGCAGCACGTTGCAGAAGAAGATCGTGTCCACGCTCGAGTCCGCGAGTCTCGGATCATCCGCGGCGGCCACCACCGTCCGCAGATTCGACGGCGCGTCTTTCGTGGCCACTTCGAGGAGCTTGGGCTCGATGTCGACTGCGTAGACTGCCGCCGCATGGCGGGCAAAACGCCGCGAGAAATAACCGGTGCCGGCGCCGATGTCGGCGATGACTTCGTCCTGGCGGAGGTTCAACGCCGCGATCACCTCGTGCGGCTTCTGCCACGCGTCCCGCTCTTTGGCGTCGAGTACGTGCATGTACTCGGTCGCCGACCGCGGGGGGTGATGCTGATGCTTCACCTGTGCGGCCGCCGAGACCGCCAGCAGCACGAACGGAATTGCCTTCACAGCTGCCAGTATAGAGGTCCCGGAAAGGGTTTTGGGGCCCCCGAAGAAAAAACAATTTGCAAAAGAAATGTTTCCTGTTGTATGCTGTGAATGCTCTGGTTTCGACTTTCCGCCGATTGTGAATGCAGGCAATCGGAACGATTCTGAATCGCGATGAAATGGAACGGCGTCGCCTGGACGCCGCACGTGAACTGCTGCAAGGCACTTCACAGTCCAAGGTCGCCAGGAAGTATGGGGTGAGCCGGACGACGGCTTCGCGGTGGCACCGCGCGCTGTCGGACAAAGGCACGGAGGCTCTAAAGAAGCGCCGGGCCACGGGCCGGCCGCCCCGTTTGACCAGCGACCAATTCCGTCAAATCCCCCAAATCCACTCGTTAGGGGCTTCCCAGTTCGGCTTCCCCGATGACCGCTGGACGACTGTCCGGCTGGCGGTGGCCATCGAGAAGACCTTCGGCGTCCGGTACGACAACGATCACGTCGGCCGGCTGATGTCGAAGCTGGGCCTGCGTTCACCGCGCCAGCGCCGGCGGTTCCCGGATGCGCCCACCCAGACGCCGGCATACGCGGCGGCTGCGTATCCGGCGGCCAGCGAGATCGGCGTGGTCGCCTACTGAAGGCAGGCGGACGGTCTTGGGCGAGCGCCTGTTGTGTAGGCTGGGGTTGCCTCCCCGGCCGGCTCATTTCTGGCAGTCCCGCAGGGAGATGAACATCTCGCCGAGGGTCGCGTGGCACTCGGCCGCTTCGATGAGAGCCGGCATCAGGTTGCCCGTACCTCGTGCGGCGTTGCGAAGCCGGAGGAGGGTGTCGTCGAGGGCCATCTGATCCCGTTGCTCGCGGTCGCGAGCCAGAGCCTCGAACCAGGCAGAGGGCGCGCGAGGGGCGGTCTTGGGCGACGCGTTTGGCGTGGTGAACATCGTCACGCCGACCACCGGTTGGTGTCGATCGGCGCCACGGCTTCGTAGGGCTTGCCAGGCAGACGGGAGGTCTTGGACCGCGAGTTCGAGCGCTTCGCCGGCAAACCGTGCCGTCTTCCGTTCGATTGCCTCGCTGCCGGCGGCCGGATCGGCGACGCGGGTCACCCCTGTCTCGGCGGCCAGCAACTGCTGGGTGCGGACGGCCAGACGCACCGAGGCCCGGTCCATTTGACAAGGCAAGAGGCAGATGGTTCTCGCGCCCCCCAGCGCAGCAGCCATGGCCTGCAGCGAAATCCTGACCAGGTTCACGTCGGCCTGCGGCGCCCCCAGCGATTCCATGCGGCTCACGGCCTCGATCTGTAAGCTGGCGCCGCCGCCGAATCTCCGCCAATGTGCTTCTCTGGCCGCGCGGAACTTTGCCGCCTCGTCGAGAACCCTGTGGCCGCAGGCGAACCGCGCGCGAAGCGTCTCGCCGAATCCCATCCGGCGGTATTCAGCGGCGTGGGCCAGGACGGCCGCCACCTCCGGCGCCGCCGCCGCGGTGGAATGCTCGGCGCCGGCGCCGAGGGTCTGTCGAGTTGCCTGCGGCGCCTCCGCCGCCAACCAGAGCGCGAGATCGCGGCACGCCCGGAGCGCCCAGGCCTCCGGGTTGGCCGCACCCGAGGAGAAAGCCTCTCCCAGGGGATCGTTGCTGATGCCGAACGATCGCCACTCGCGTCCAACCGAGCGCGCGGCCGCCACAAAGCACGCGGCGATCGGGGCTGCCAACTGGTCCGCCAGAAGAAAGAGCCGCCCGGGGTCCACGCTCTCGAACAAGCGAGCGAAGTCCGCCGCCCGGCACACAACCATTCCGGACTCGCCGGCGGAGGCCCGGCTTTGGTGCCCGTCCGGGCCGGGCAACTCATCGACTGTGCTGTCCAGGCGCAGAGCGACACGATCCGCGCCGGCCTCGATCGCTTCGAGGACGAGTTGGCTGGTAAAGGCGGGATCCGCGGCTCCGAGGAGAATCTCGATAGTCCAGGGCTGCTCGTCGTAACTCCGGAGGTCTGCCCCAGGGGTAAAAGGAGCGGGCCCCTGCGTCGGGTTCACGAGCGCGAAATCTTCCGGGCTTTCCATAGGGAGGAGGCGCCGTACCCGCCCATAATCAGCGAGAAGATCGAACCCACGATCAACTTGCCGAACGCATCGGGTTCCTTCGCGCCGTCACCGACGTAGGGAATCACTCCTTTGAAGAATCCGATGACCGCGAAGGCCAGGAACATGAAGCCAATGATCTCGTGCCACAGCGAGTGGAGCGGCTTGATGACCGCGGGGAGAACGTGCTTCAGGAGTTGGGTCCCCTGTTCCCGGAGACTCGGTTTCGGCACGCCTCTATCGTACCATCGGATTTCTTCGTTCGTGCCGATAAGGTACTTTGACAGAACCACTTGACGACCGGCCGGGAGGCTGAGCGGGGGTGGTGCAACTGAGGTGCGGTTCAATCGGGACCTAGTCAAAAAGTAGGTGTTTTCGCCGTTGAAGTTTGGCCTTGTACCCCGCATCGGTCTCCACTACAATGGGGGGGACCTGAGGAAAAGGTGGAACCTTCAGGCGTCGTTTGGCATCCACTTTTTAGGGTCGCGGGAAAGGCGGGTTGTTTGGACGAACGGCTGAAAGGACTGATGCAGGAACTCGGTAATGCCATTAACGAGTCCCTGGCCGACTCCGAGCGGATCGCTGAAGCCATCGGAGAGATTAAACGAGCCGGATATGACGTCTTTTTGGTTCTCGAAGCGACCATCGGTTTCAACAAGCGTGACGAAGAGGAATCCGGAGACAGCGACTCACGCAAAGAAACCCGGTTGGAGACCACGGCCCGTCTGGAGACGACGGGAAAAATCCGCTTGACCAGTCAGGACCAGAAATTTCTTCGGGCGCTCAAGATCGCCGTCGATGACGAGCAGTCTTAGCGAGCCGTTCCCGGGGAGTCCTCGCCGCACGATCCGTTGAGAAGTCCGCTGTAAGCATTCCAGGTTTCTGTCACTGCTCGATCCCAGGGAAATTCCCGCGCGCGGTCCTGCCCTAATTCCGCCAGATGCCGCCGCAAGTCCAGGTCGGACGTCAGCCGGACCAAAGCCAACGCCAGATCCTCGGTTTGCCCGGGGTCCACGAACAGAGCCGCACGGCCCGCGACTTCGGGCATCGCCGAGCAGTTGGACGTAACCACGGGCAATCCTGCTCCCATCGCTTCCAGGATCGGAATTCCAAAACCCTCGTCGAGCGACGGGTACGCCAACACCGAGGCCCGCTGGTAAAGCGATTCCAGCTCCGCCAAAGGTACGTAGCCTGCCACGCTGATCCGTTCGCGGCAGGAGCTTTCCGCGATCCTCTCAAAGATCGACTCCGCCCCGTAACCCGCCGCCCCGGCGAGCACCAGGCGCCACTGGCTCCCCACGGCGGCGAAGGCGTCCACCAGGCGCACCAGATTCTTGCGTTTCTGAATCGCCCCGACGTGCAGGATCATCGGTTCGCGTTCTTCGACGGGGCGTACCGTGGCCGGGGGGCGTGTCCCGTGGGGGACCACACGGATGCGGTCCCGGGAGATCCCCAGCAGATCCGTCACCTGCCGGGCCGTGAAATCCGAGACCGCGATAATGCCGTCGGCGGCCATGGCGGCGTGGCGCGCCTGCTCGGCAAAACGCCTCCGGAAGTCCGGCGTCGAGTATTCTCCAGTCAACACGAACAGGTCGTGGAAAGTCGCCACCGCGCACCGCAAACGCGTTCTCGGAAGGCGCTGGTTCAGTCCGTGATACAAGTCCGCGCTGCCGGTGAACGGCCAGTCGGCCAACAGCTTTCGGCGGCAGTTCGACGGTATCCGCTCCGACCAGGAGCGCCCCAACCGGTGGGCGCGGTAGCGCCAGTCGAAGCGCGCTTCCGGATGGGCCGCGGCCAACCCGTACAGCATCTCCCGGCAATATACGCCCACGCCGGAGAGTTCGTTGCCAAGGCTGTAGGTCGCGTCGAGGGCGATGCGCAAGCCGCGATTGTATCACCGGCCTGAACAGGCTATTCAGGAATGTCATACTCCTTGACCTTCCGATACAGGGTCGTTCGTCCGATCCCGAGCAGATGCGCGCTCAGGGTCCGGTCCCCTTTGGTGTACTTCAACACTTCCCGGATGTGACGCTTCTCCATCTCGGCCAGAGTGACGATTCCGGCCTGGGAGACGGGCATCGAGCCCAACGCCGTCCCGCCCGCAACTCCGGCTGCCATCCCCATTGCCAGGCCCTGCAGTTCTCGTTCCGCATGGCTAATCCGGTTGTGGACCGTCGTCGGAAGGTCCTCAACCTCGAGAGATCCGCCGGTACTGAAGGTCGTCATTCTCTGGACACAGTTGAACAGTTCGCGCACGTTTCCAGGCCATTCGTAGGCCACCAGCGCTCGCGACAGTTCGGGGGTCACGGTGTGCCGTGCGCCCTGCACTCGAAGGAAGTGCTCCGTCAATACCAGGATGTCCTCCTTGCGCTCGCGCAACGGTGGAATGACCACACGGATGACGTTGAGACGGTAGTAGAGATCTTCCCGAAATGTCGAGCGTTCCACTTCCCGGGCCAGATTCCGGTGAGTCGCCGCAATCACACGGATATCCACCTTGTACCTTGTGGTCGACCCGACCGGCCGGTATTCCCGCTCCTGCAGGACCCGCAACAGCTTCACCTGCATGTCCAGCGGGAGGTCGCCAATCTCGTCAAAGAAGGCAGTGCCGCCATTGGCCAGTTCGATCAAGCCCTTCCTGGATTCGCCGGCGCTCGTGAACGCGCCCTTGGCATGGCCGAACAGTTCGGTTTCCATGAGCGAGCCCACCATCGACCCACAGTCGATCGGGACAAAGTGCCCGGCCGGATTCGCGTCATGGATCGCTCTGGCCACCACCTCCTTGCCGACCCCCGTCTCCCCGAGCAGGAGGACCGGAGACCGCGACGTCGCGTAGCGCGGAATCTGTTCCCGTATGCGCCGAATGGCCGCTGACTCGCCGATCAGTCGTTGTGCCGGTTGATAATTGGCCGCCGCCGCGCTCATGTTATGTATCGCTCCCAGTAATGGAGTGCGGCGAATCCGGGATTGTTCTCCCGTGAATTTCCAAAAAAACGAAGCGCGCCTGGGTCGGAGACCGCCCGCTAAACGTTGTGGGACAGCCTTTTCAGGCCGCGGTGGGCTTGAGTTCGCGTTGGCCGGCCGGTGACCAGGCGTCGGGACGCCTCGTCGCGCCGTCTTTCCCCTGTCACCACGGTTGCGCGTAGCTCGGCCGGTTGACAAACCGGCGCGTGCCCAATTCCAGCCGGAGGGAGGTCGCCGGCGGCAATTCCACGGTCACCCACTTCCCTTTTTGCGGCGTTGTGAACTCATGCTCGCCGTAAGCGCCGGCTTGCAGGATGACCCTATGCGCGCGCGCCGGGCTGATGTTGACGAGTCGGACTACCGTCAGGTCCGCCGTCAGTTTCTCGACCAGCGCCGCCACGTCGTCCGGCAGGCCCGGGCGTTTCCGGTCGGCGTCGTAGTATCGCACCCGCGCCATCAGCAAGCCGCCATTGAAGGACAAGTGCGGGGCGCCGGTGGTCATCTGGGCGAGGCCGTTCGTGAACACCGGGTTCTGCTCCGTGGCTGTCTGGCTGGCCCATTCGTGTTGGAACTTCCCGCTGCGAATGCGCTCCAGGTTCCGGGTCATCTGGCGGTACTCGGCGGCGAGCACCTTTTCGGGCCACTCCGGATTGTCGCCGGCCAGGTAGAGCAGATGCGGAGCCTCGTTATGGCGATTCTGGTTCTTGTGCGAGATCTCGTGGGCCACCTCGCGCCAGTTCACGGTCGAACCATCCGGACGCCACGCTTCCTGCCCGGGCTTCGGCGGGTCGGGGCTTTCGGCGTACGCATAGGGACGCGGCCCGCTGCGTGCGTTCCTCAGCACGCGTTGGATGCGGTCCCAGTCGCCGGCCTCCATCGAGAGGTGCCACAGGTGGCTGAGGATGTGCGGTTCGAGCGGGCGGAAGTCTTCCCATCCGTTTGGGCCCACCCGATACGGCACCAGCAGATTGCCGTCGGCCATTCGGGCGCGGCTCAGCAGCACGTCCGCCTGCGAGCGCAGCAGATCCAGGTACTTCGTGTCTCCGCTGACGAGATATGCCGATTCCGTCGCCGTGATCAGAGCGTTGAATATGATCTCGATCGAATAGCGGCTGTTCCAGCCGAACAGCCCGCCCCACCACTGGCCCTGGCGGTACTCGCCGATCTTGCCGCTGAGGCCGACGTTATCGGGAATAATGCCTTGGTTCGCCCGGATGCGCTCCATCCACGCGCCGGTATACTCGAGGACCCACCGCTTGTATTTTTCGTCGCCGGTGAGCAAATACGCATGAGCGATGAGTCCCGTGATGGCCAGGTTGGCTGGCACGTCGCCCCGGCAGATCACTTCGTCGTAGAGCTTTTGCAGGTCGGCCACGCGCGCCGCATCCACCTGCTTCACCAGCGGATAAAGGCTGGCGTGTCCGTAAACCAGCGTGTAGTTGCCCTCCTGATGGAACGAGGGACCCTCGCTGCCGGTCCACGGGGAGCGCAGAATGCGGTGGACCGGGTCGTAATTCGGCGCGGCCGGATCCTCGTTCAGATAGAACCCGGCAAAGCGCCGGGCGCGCGCCAGATTCTCGGGGATGGTGGGGTCTGCCAGGCCGAAGTTTTGCAGGCTGACATAGCCTTCGCTCAGGTGCAGCATGTCGTAATGCTTCACAAACTCCAGGCGCACGGCATTTCGCTCGTAAGTCCACCGGCGCGTGGTCGCGTTGTAGGCCTCGGCGCCCTTATCGAACAACGCGCGTTGGCCGCCGAGCGAATAGAACAGCGGCCAGTTGCCAAAGGTCTCGTAGTCGTCGTCGATCTTGCCGCTCTGTTTCAGGGCTCCGCCGGGCAGGGTGAAGGCCCGCCAGAATTCGTCCGCCCCATCGTTCATCGAGGCGATGAGGTGGCGTTGTAGGACAGCCCAGCCGGGAGGGGCGGTCCGTTGGGTGGCGCGGAGGGGCTGCACCGCGGTTTGTGCGAACAGAGGGATGGACAGAGAGACCAGCAAAAGGGTGCGTATCATCGGGAGGATCATCCGCGTTCAGTGTAGTCGATCGCCCGTCTGACATCACCCCGGTGAGCGGATTGCGTGGGTACAAGGGGACGTGAATCCCTGCCTTTTGGCGCCTAACGTCCGCGCGCCGCTGCCGGAGCTTTCGCCCCGTTGGCGGCCGCCGCGACAGCTTCCGCCTCCTGCCCTTCGCCTCCAGGCAAGCCCATTTGCTTCCGAAGCTCACTGTCCAGCCGGGCGCGGAGGTCCGGATGATCTTTGAGGAACTGCCGTGCGTTCTCGCGGCCCTGGCCAATGCGCTCGCCCTTGTAACTGAACCAGGATCCGCTTTTCTCCACCATGTTTTGAGCGACCCCGAGGTCGAGCAGATCGCCTTCCTTCGAGATGCCTTCGCCGTACATGATGTCGAACTCCGCCTCGCGGAAAGGCGCGGCGCACTTGTTCTTGACCACCTTCACCTTGGTGCGACTGCCCGTGACCGACTCGCCGTCTTTGATCGCCGCAATCCGCCGGATATCCACCCGCACCGACGAATAGAACTTCAGCGCGCGGCCGCCGGTCGTAGTCTCCGGGTTGCCGAACATCACGCCGATCTTCTCGCGGATCTGGTTGATGAAGATGAGGCACGTGTTCGATTTGGAGACGACGCCCGTGAGCTTGCGAAGCGCCTGGGACATCAGGCGCGCCTGCAGGCCCATATGCGAATCGCCCATCTCGCCATCGAGTTCGGCCTTGGGCACCAGGGCGGCAACGGAGTCGACCACCAGTACATCAATCGAGCCCGACGCGATCAGTGCGCCCGTAATCTCGAGAGCCTGCTCGCCGTAATCCGGCTGGGACACCAGCAGGTTGTCGACATCGACTCCGAGCTTACGGGCATAGGTGGGATCGAGCGCGTGCTCGACGTCGATAAAGGCGGCCATTCCCCCCAGCTTCTGCGCCTCCGCCACCACCTGAAGAGCGATCGTCGTCTTTCCGGAAGATTCCGGTCCGAAGATCTCGCTGACCCGGCCTCGGGGAAACCCTCCGACTCCCAGTGCGGCGTCAACCGAAATCGACCCGGTGGAGATCGCCGCGACCGGCACGATGGCGTCTTTCGACCCAAGCCGGAGTATTGAGCCCTTGCCGAACTGCTTCTCGATCTGGCCGAGCGTGACATCCAAGGCACGAGCGCGTTCTTTTGCATCCATAGTTGTAGGGAACTCCTTCCTGACAAGCTCGGGGGTGAGCCTCAAGTATAACAGTGGCTGCCCGAGCCCGAACCTCTCACCATCGTTTCACTTTTGTTTCGGCCGAACCGAACCACGCTCCGAGAGTGGGATTCATGCGCGGAAGATTGTTTCCCGAACTGTAACACTCCGAATCGCACTGCACGAGATGCGATGTTGCGCCACATGGCTGTGACGGACAGCATCTCGATAGGATGGGAGTTTGGGGGCGTACAGCTTCGCAATCCAAACGGCTCGATATCTCTACTGCAAGCTCAAACGTGAGCAAATCCAACTCGAGAGTCGGCCAGTCGATTCCGATCTTGCCTGGAATTGTTACGGGAGATGAAGGTCCGTATCTCGCTCTGTGGCTCGAAGATGGCTCGCTGGTTCGATTCCACGACCTGCTGAACCAGGCTGTTGCTCTTTGGGACGAGGTATTCAGAACCGAGCCTTGCGTTTTGATGCGGCCTACCCGGCCAGTCAAGGGGCTCACAGGTCTCCGGGCGTCAATCCAGTCTTTTTAGCGAGCACCCTCATCGCTGTTGGGCCCAGCGTGACCCGGTCGTGATACGCGAACAGCACATCGGCCCAACCCGGCTTCGTGAGGATACGGTGGGACGTACCGCTTTGACGCTTGATTCGCCATCCGATCCTGAAAAGGGCAGCCAAGGCCTGTCTGGCCTTGGTTGCGGGCCAAGCCGGCGATGGTTTGTCACGCGGCAATGAAGGATACGTTCATCGGGCCAGGAACGGCTTCACCGTGCTCCAACCGATCGGCGATCAGGCGGAGGGCCAGAGCCTGAACTGCAGCGGTCACCTGCCTTCTCGTACGCCCATACGCCGTCACTCCAGGCAAGGCGGGGATGTCGGCAAGCCAACGGCCATCTTCCTCCCGGTAGTATTCAATGGCGAGAGCAAACGCTGTTGGCGCAGTCGCCTTCGGCATACTCTTATCATGCCATCTACCCCTAACCACTGGAAAGCGCTGTTGCACTGGACATATCCAAAACTCTACGCCACCGCAGCCACTGCGTAGACGCCGGTGGCCGTTTTCCTCCTGGTCGGGAATCGATAACACCACCCGCACGCGGGTGCTCTCGATGCGGGGAAACCGGTTCGTCCAGCGGACAGAACCCCAATCCCGGCAGGGGGCCAGGGCGTTCCGCTCCCGGTAATCGAGCGTAATGTGCGGGTTGAGAAGGTGCCAGGCACCGTCCCGCCAGGAGATATCTTGTGCAGGATGCCGAGGAAGGTGTAGGAAAGAAGCGTGTCGGCCATGTAGAGGTAGCCAGGAGTGGGATTCATGCGCGGGGGGATCTCCGCAATGTACCACTGGTTGGCAAGGGCGGCAGTCGGTAGTAGTCAGCGATTAACGGCCAGCAAGCGGAGTAGCTCAGTGTCATTCAAGACGCGGATTGAATGGGCGCTGCAGAATGCCGACACTTTCGCCTTGTAAAAATGGGCGTCTAACGTGCAGATGACGTTCGCGGCCCCAGCGACCGCAGTCTCGATGACGACTTGATCTTTCGGGTCTTCAATGATGTGCGGCAGCGGTTCCGGCGATACTTCCCTGCCGACCAGCGAAAGAAACCGGCAGAAGGCGGCCACTTCCTCGTCGGTCAGCGGCCACCGAGCGCGGATCCGATCGCGACGCAGCACGTCAGCCACCCCACCCAAGAGATAACGAGAGATGACCAACTCGTGCTCTTCATCGGACTCGATGGATCGTAAGATCTCACGAGCCGATCCTGCAGGTGAAATAGCGGCGCGAACGAGGAGATTGGTGTCGAGCAGAATCTTCACCGCGGTCCGTGCCGCACCTCATCACTTGCTTCGTCCACCAGCTTTTCCAATTCTTCTTGCGGGCCGGCAACGGACATGGCCATCCGATCAAGATGCCTGTTGAGTTCCAGCCATGCTTGCCTCCGTGCCGCACCTGTTGGAGCACAATGAGGCCGCGAGGCCCAGATGCTCACTTCCTCATCGTCTTCAAGACGCCGGCCCAGGAGCACTTCGAGGATCTCCTTGGCGTTGGGCGATAGCTCAGAGGACCTGAATGTCGAAAAGCTCTCCACTGGTTTCATCGTATCAACGCTCCGGCCAAAACCGGGACGCCGCGGCGGTCGCCGCGTTCGCCATTCCCTCGTCATGCAACCGGGTGATGCCCCAGGGAAGGACTGATGACTCAAGGTCCCTCAATACTCGGCCCGAATCCGGGCCCGGTCAGCCTTGGGTAACCGGACCTCCTGGCCGGTGATGTCCGACCACGGCCGGCCCTTGAGGGTGACCGATTTGGGCCTTCGCGGAAACCGAAGCGTCACCTCTCGCGCGCGGAACCCAGGCGACAAGTCCACGGTGTTTCCATTGGAACTGGGACATGACGTGCGAGGGCGAACCGCTCTCGGCCGGCACGGGCATCGCTGTTCCGCGCTACAGTGCCGCATTGCTGGTGCGCAGTTCCCGAAAAACGTCGACGCGCTCCGAACCGCGATCCGCTTGCCCGCCCACACCGCGTAGTTCCGGTGTCCGGCACTCCTCCTGCTTGGGAATCGATAACACCAACCGAACGCGGGTGCTCTCGATGCGGGGAAACCGGTTCGTCTAGCGGACAGAACCCCAATCCCGGCAGGGGGCCAGGGCGTTCCGCTCCCGGTAATCGAGCGTAATGTGCGGGTTGAGAAGGTGCCAGGCACCGTCCCGCCAGGAGATAAGGTTCGTTCGTACACGTTGTCAGGTGTTGACTGTTGCAACACTCACGGGTTCGGCCTCGGTGGGCGATTTCCCCCGAGGCAGTGCGTGCGGCTTCGCATATTTGGGTCGTCGCCGGGGGGAGCCCTTCCCGCAAAACCGGCTCGGGATTCTGTGAAGTGTCCGAAGAATAAGCGCGACAGCCGGCCGATTGCTTAAACCGGCGGAGGGTCGACCGTTTGGAACGCCGGGTGCACCTGCGCCGTATCGGACTCAATTTGTCCGGTATCCCATGCAGCTCACGCGAGGCGCGGACTACGGCGTCCGGGCCATGATCTATCTGGCGAGTCTGCCGTTGCGCACTCGAGTCAGCAGCCCCGAATTGGCAAAAGCGACCGACACTACGGAAGCCTTCCTGGCGAAGGTTCTGCAGCGGTTGGTGCAGGCGCGCCTGATTGAGTCCTTCCGCGGCCAGGGCGGCGGGTTCGCGCTCCGGGTTACCGCCCGCGAGATCTCCCTGTTGGACGTCATCGAGGCGATCGACGGCCCGATTGCGCTCAACCTGTGCACGACCCACAGCGTGACCCCTGGCCAGACGTGCGAGCGCAAGGAATGGTGCGCAGCGCACTTGGTGTGGGCACGTGCGCAATCGAGCTTGCGGGAAATCCTCGGGTCGGCATCGCTGGAGGCACTAGCGGAGGAAACCGCCCGGGGGATGACTTCGCTTGCGGAGGTGACGCCTTGAGCACGGAAGCCGTGTGGGTGGCGCTGGTTGCCAGCCTGATGATGGGCTTGGCCGGGGCCTGCCTGTTCGTTTTCGCGGTGAAAAAAGGGTACTTCCGCGATCTCGAGGACACCAAGTACCAGGTGTTCTGGTCGGACGTGGAGGAAATCGTGGACAGTTCGCTGGCAGAGGAATCGCATG
>JBJXGR010000236.1:0-2954 GCA_046160045.1 Bryobacteraceae bacterium | reverse complement strand
TTTGCCGGAGCCGGGGTCGCCCACCACCAGCAGTTTTCGATGCGCCGGAAGGGCTTCCTGCAACGGGATGGACCCGCCGCGCATCTCGCCGGGCATGGCCGGGTCCGCGCCGGGCCTCGACGAGGTGCTGAGGGGAATGTAGAACTCATCGATCGGGAACCGGTAGGCGCGGTTGTCGCCGAATTTGAGGCCTTGCACGTCGAAGTGGGAGGTCTCTTCGCGCAGCGCTTTGACGTAGCGGGTGGGGTCGCCGGCGCCGTACGCTCGAAAGGCGCTCAGAACGGTAGCCGAATACTCCTCAGAGCGGCCCCGCTGGGGAGGAGGCCAGAGTTCGGTGACGAAGGTGCGAATCGACCAGAAGTCGGGAGCCGCATCGCGCACGGCTTCGCGCAGCCAGGGCGCACCCACCAGCAGCAGCGGGATCGAGAGACGGGAGATGACCCCATTCCGGACACGGTTGAGTTTGACTGCCGCGTGCTCCCACGCGCGATGCCACTCGAAATACGGGCTGCCGGGCATTTCCGCCCAGGGAAAGGCAGCCTCGCACCAGAGGGCCGCGGCATCCGGGCCGGGTTCGAAGGCGAGCAACCGTTCCGGCAGCTTCTCGAGAGCCGGCGGATCGGGTAACGAGAGCGACTCGAGATTTCCTTTGCCGTGCTCCTTCAGCCAACCCTCGAGTTCGTCACGGCAGAGTCCGGCGAATCGCCGTCCGGGTACCAGGAGGAAGATCAGAGCAAAACCCTCGTCCAGCTCGAAGTGGCGCAGGAGCTTCTGGAAATTCCGCGCCGCTGGCAAGTCGAAGTGCGCAAGGGCTGAGGTCTGGGGCACTCGACGCTACTCCGCGGGCTTGGCTGCCCGTTCGGGATTCAGGCTCACAATGCGGGCGACTTCCTCACGTACCAGGGGGTGAATGTCGTACCAGTCCCTCTCGTTCCGGTAGTAGAGGAGCAGGTGCGAATCGAGGAGGCGCGTGAACCGGTTGACATCCGATGCACTGGAGGTTGGCAGGTCGGCCGCTTGCTCCTGGTGGATTTTGGCGAGCCACCGGGCGTCCTCGATGGAGACGCGGAAATCATTGCGGACTTCCGCGATAGCAGCGTCGATCACCTTGCTGGTGACGGGTAGGTCTTGCCCTTGCAGGAGGGTTTCGCGAAACAGGCGCAGAAGGTCGCGCAGGGCGCCGCCGCTGGCAGCGAAAAGGCTCTCGGCGCCCCGGAATTGGCCCTTCGCGTCGGGTGGCCCGAAGATTCGGGCGCAGGCGTCATGTCCCCCAAAGCGGCGCTGGAGAATTTCGCGGACCGCCGCGAAGCCGTTTTCGTCGGCAACGTCCGCCGTTTGGGAAGCGTCTCGCTTGCGCCAGAGCTTCAGCGTGGGGATGACCCTCACCTCGGCGTAGCTGATCACTTGGCTCAACCAGGCGGGAACCGAATAGACGCAATGAATGCCGGGAAGTTGCAGCAACTCGAGGTGGTTGCGGAAGAGGCGCTCCACACTGGCCATGATCTCCTGTTCGTTGGACGGTGTGCCATGCAGCTTTTCGAAGGAATCGAAGAGGAAGACAAACCGGAAAGGTATGGGGCCCGCCTTTGGAGCCGCCTCTCGGGTCACCTCTTCGACGAAGGTGCGCGCTTGGGCGGTGATTTGCGGGAGGCGCTCGTTGAGCGCTTTCTGTAATTGCTGGCGGAAGCTCGGCGAGGTCCTGAGCTCGGCTTTGAGTTCGGCCCCGCCGAACTTGAAAGACGCGCCGGAGATTTGGACATCGGTCGTTTTGAGGTAGTTGACGAGGCGCTCCCAGTAGGACTCGCGCACCCAGCTGGGGTCGAGCTTGTCGCTGAAGGCGCCGGTGGCGGTGATAAGGAGAGCGGTGATGTCGACGGCTTCGCCAAGGTTGAGGTACTCCTCGGCGTCGACGTAGAGGACCCGGTATCCTTCTCGTTGGAGTTCCTGCTGGAGACGCATAAGCTGGGTGGTCTTGCCGGAACCGCTGAAGCCGGAGAAGAGCTGGAGGCTTTCGACTTCGTTCCACGTGATGTGTTTCTTGAGACGCTTGATTGGGTCGTGGGGCGAGCCCTCCCAGATTTTTACGTAGAAGGGGTGGTCCGGATCGATGGGCTGTTCTTTCAGGTTACGGTATATCTGGGCCAGAAGGGCTTCGTTTTTTGGGTCGATCGGCATGGCTTAATCCCATGCTAGTGCAAGCTAGGGACGCCCCGCCACACGTACGTCCCGCTGCCCTTGGACAATTCAGACGACGTCCACTCGAGCACATTCCCGACCATGTCGCAGGCGCCCTCCGCGCTCGCGCCGGATGGATACAGCCCCACCGGCGTCGGGTGCCCGATTTTGCTCTCGTCATAATTCGCGCGCGAAGGATCGATGTCGTCGTTTCCCCAGGGGTACTTCGTGCCATTCGGGCCACGGGCGGCGCGTTCCCACTCCTCCTCGGTGGGCAGCCTTCCGCCCGCCCACGCGCAGTATTCGCAAGCCTGATGCCACGTTACGTTCACCACGGGCCAATTCGGATGCTCCTGCTGCTCGACCCAATTCTGCGGTTCGCGGTTCGGCGCGGTCCCTTCCTCCACAAAAGTCAGATACTGCGCCACCGTCACCGGGTACTTCCCGATCCGGAACGGCGCCAGGTTCACCTCGCGGAGCGGCTCGTTTCCCCGCTCCTCATCGTAGTTCCGGCCCTTCGGGTCCTTGCTCTGCGCCCCGATCCAATAGTTCCTCACCCGAGGGATCGTCACCCACTCGTGTTTCGCCAACCGTGGATCGCCCGCTTGCCCCAGGGCTTCCGCAGCCGCAAGCCTGTCCTTGAACGGCACGCTCTTCGACTTCTCCGCGTCGAAGATATCCATCACCAGCCGCAACGATTCGCCGTAGCGCCTGTCCGATACCGTGTATCCCACCAAATCCGGCAGCAGCGCACCGATCAATCCCACGCACTTCGCGCG
>JBJXGR010000235.1:0-13584 GCA_046160045.1 Bryobacteraceae bacterium | reverse complement strand
GCGCCGACTTCTTCGAGACCAGGGTCCGGCCTGTCCTGGCCAGAAACTGCTACGCCTGCCACACCTCCACGCGCATGGGCGGGCTCGAGTTGAACTCCCGGCAGGCGCTCATTAAAGGCGGCAATTCCGGGCCCGCGATCGTGCCTGGAAAACCGCGGGAGAGCCTGTTGTATCAGGCCGTCAGCCGGACCCACGCGCGGCTGAAGATGCCACCTTCGGGAATCCTGAAAGACGACGAGATCCGGGACCTCGGCGAGTGGATCGAGCAGGGCGCGGTGTGGCCGGATGCGCCGGTCAAGACGGGCAAACGGTTCCGCATCACAGCGGATCAGCGCGCCTTCTGGAGCTTTCAAGCGATCCGCGCTCCGTCGATTCCCGTGCCGAAGAATGCCGCCTGGGCGCGAACCCCGGTCGACCGCTTCATCCTGGCCCGTCTGGAAGAGAAAGGCCTGGAACCGCTGCCGCCGGCCGACAAACGCGCGCTGATCCGCCGTGCTTCCTTCGACCTCACCGGCCTGCCGCCGGCGCCCGGCGAGGTCGAGGCCTTTGTGCAGGATCCCTCCAAAGATGCGTTCGTCAAAGTGGTGGAACATCTGCTGCAATCTCCGCACTACGGCGAGCGGTGGGGGCGCTTATGGCTGGACATCGCTCGCTACGGCGATGAACGCATGGCCTCCACGCGCGATGATCCCTATCCCAACGCGTACCGCTATCGGGACTGGGTGGTCGAAGCCTTCAATAGCGACATGCCGTATGACCTGTTCCTGAAAGCCCAGCTTGCCGGCGACCTGCTGGAGGGCGTGGACCGGAACCGCGTCCTGCCCGGGCTGGGATTCTACGGCCTCAGTCCTGAGTTCCAGGATGATCGCGTCGACGTGACCACACGCGGATTCCTCGGCCTGACCGTGGCCTGCGCCCAATGTCACGATCACAAGTACGATCCCATTCCGACGCGCGATTTCTACGCGCTGCAAGGCGTGTTCGCCAGCACCCGGTTGCACGAGTACCCGCTCGCCGCGGCCGATGACGTCCAGGCCTGGGACCGGAAGAAAAACCAACTCGACCGTCTGGAAAAGGAGCTGAAGGAGTTTCTCAAGAGAGAGACGGCGCAGGTGGGCGAGATCCTGGCCGGGCAGATTTCGCAATACATGATGGCCGCTGGCCGCGTGCTGCTGGGGCGTCCGCCGGCGGGCAAACTCGATGCCGAAACCGTCGAACGCTTCGTCACTTACCTGAAGGGCCCCAAGGAGCATCCGTTCCTGAATCGCTGGGACGGCCTGATCCGGTCGAAGGCCTCCGAAGCGGAGCTTCAGCAGGAGGCCGGCGCGTTTCAAGCCTTCGCCCTCGCCGCTGTTCGGGAAAAGAAGGAGATCGCCGAGAAGAAGGACAAGAACGCCGCCGTGGAGCCGAAGAAGATGATCCTCTGGAAGGATCTCTACTTCGCCAACCCGCGTCCGGACCTGCCCTATCGCCCGCCGCTCGGTCTTCTTTATTATGGCGAGGTCAATCAATATCCCGCGATGGAACGCGAGGTCATCCGGTTTCTTGATGGCGACCGGCGGAAACATGTCGACGCCCTGATCGCGGAAATCGATCGGTTGAAAGGCTCACTGCCCCCCAGGTATCCCTTCCTGAATGGAATTGGCGAAGCCGCCAAACCGGTCAACCTGAAAATCCACATCGGCGGGAGTCCGGAGACGTTGGGGGAGGAGGCGCCCCGGAGTTTTCTTTCCATCCTTTCCGAAGGCGAGCCCAAGCCCTTCTCGAAGGGCAGCGGCCGCCTGGAACTGGCAGAAGCGATTGCCAGCCCGAAGAATCCGCTGACCGCCCGCGTGATCGCCAATCGCGTCTGGCAGTATCACTTCGGCGAAGGCCTGGTGCGGACGCCGGGCAATTTCGGTCAATTGGGCGAGAGGCCCACGCATCCGGAACTGCTCGACTACCTGGCCGCGCGTTTGATCGAGAGCGGATGGTCGCTGAAGGCGCTGCATCGGGAGATCATGCTGTCGGCCGTGTATCAACTGTCGAGCGCGGCGTCGGAGAAGCACGCTGCGGTCGACGGAGACAATCGCCTGTTGTGGCGGGCGCACCGCCGCCGGTTGGACGCGGAGGCGCTGCGGGACTCGCTGCTGTTCGTGGCCGGACGGCTGGACCGGAGTGTCGGGGGGCCGCCGGTATGGCTGACGGAAAATTACGCTACCAAGGCCGGCCCCGACGGTGAGGCCGACAAGTACAGCCAGGCCGCCGAGTGGATTACGGGACTGCGCAGCCGCAGGACGATCTATGGCTACGTGGCGCGGCGGCGGCCCGACCACACCATGCAGTTGTTCGATTTCCCCAATCCGGCTTCCACGGCGGACCGCCGGTTCACGACCTCCACCCCGCTGCAGCGGCTGTTCTTCCTGAACAGCGAGTTCATTGCCCGGCAGGCGGAGGCGTTGGCGCAGTCGGTGATCCGCTCGGAGCGGGCCGATGCCGCGCGAATCCGCCGTCTTTATCAGGTATTGTTCTCGCGTGATCCGGTGCGCGGGGAAATCTCGATGGGTCAGGAATTCCTGCGGTCAAGCGGGAATGCCTGGCCGCAATACACGCAGACGCTGCTGGCGTCGAACGAGTTCTTGTATGTCAAGTGATTTCGAGTGGCGCCGGGCGACGGTTTGTGTCGCCCGGCGCTGCCGGCTGTCTTTGGTAGCGCACGCTCCAGCGTGCAAAGGGACTTGAGTCCCCGCAGAGAGGTGAATCGATGACACGCCGTCAACTGCTGTCCCAAACCGGCAACGGCTTCGGCATGCTGGCGTTGGCCCAGATCGCCGGTCAGGCGCGCGAAACGGCCAATCCGCTCGCTCCCAAGGCTCCGCACTTTCCGGCCAAGGCCAAACGCGTGGTCTATCTCTATTTGAACGGCGGCCCGTCGCAGGTGGATACCTTCGATCCCAAGCCGGACCTCACCCGCTTCGACGGCAAGTCCGTCCCCGACAGCCTGAACCTGAAGCACGCCAACGGGACTCTGCTCGGCTCGCCGTTCCAGTTCCGCAAGCACGGCCAGAGCGGCGTGGACGTGAGTGAGCTGTTCCCGGAACTCGCCAAAGTGATCGACGAGTGTTGTGTCATCCGCTCGATGCACTGCGACAACCCCGGCCACGAGGTCGCGTTGATGCAGACCAACACGGGCCGGCTCATCAACGGCCATCCGTCAATGGGATCGTGGGTGACCTACGGCCTCGGCACGGAAAACCAGAATCTGCCGGGCTTCGTCGTGTTGTGCCCCGGGCTTCCCGTGATGGGCAGCCAGCTTTGGTCCGCGGCCTATCTGCCCGGCGTCTACCAGGGAGTGCACGTCCGGAACCGGGAAGAAGAGGACCCGGCGCGCCTGATTCACTACGTCCGCAGCCAGCGCCGGTCGGCGAACGAGCAGCGGCGGCAACTCGATCTGCTCGGCAAGTTGAATCGCTACGAGATGGAGCGCGACGGATTCGACGCCGAACTCGATGCCGGAATCCAGAACATGGAGCTAGCCTTCCGCATGCAGACCGAAGCGGTGGACGCGTTCGATGTCCGCAAGGAAACAGCGGCCACCCGCGCGCGCTACGGCGAAGGCTACATGGCGAGCGGATGCCTGATCGCGCGCCGCCTGCTCGAGCGGGGGGTTCGCATGGTCCAGGTCTACTTCGGAAACCGCAATCCCTGGGACAGCCACGCGGACATTTTCGACCACCGCAAGCTCTCCTACCTGTCGGACCAGCCGATGGCCGCACTGATCGGCGATCTGAAGGCGAGCGGGTTGTTGGAAGAGACCATCGTGATGATCGGGGGCGAATTCGGCCGCACGCCGTCGCGCGATGGCGACGGGATGCTCGGCTATGGGCGGGGACACAATCACCTCGGCTTCACGATGGTGATGGCGGGCGGCGGATTCAAGAAGGGTCTGGCCTATGGAGCGACGGACGATCTTGGCTGGAAAGCGGTGGAGAATCCGGTGCACATCCACGACCTGCACGCGACGGTTTTGCATCAGCTCGGTTTAGATCATACGAAGCTGACATTCCGTCACAGCGGCCGCGATTTCCGCCTGACCGACGTCGCGGGCAAGGTGGTTCGGGAAGTGCTCGCCTAGCCCTAGGAATAATTCCAGAGCCGCGGCGACCTTGCTCCCGCAACGCCTGGCACGTGGACTCAATCTTGGCCGTGACCTTGGTAGGTCCCTTGGTGCTATAGGAGTTCTGCGATTGGTGGCGAAGGTGGGGGTCGAACCCACACGCACAATAAAGTGCGCCAGATTTTGAGTCTGGTGCGTCTGCCAGTTCCGCCACTTCGCCACGGCTGGCACCTGAAAGAATAGCACGGCCCGTCCGCTGCCTTCAGCCTCGTCCTTCAACTCGTTTCCCTTCGCCGTCCGAACCGTTTGACCGCTATGAGGAACTGTGATCGCACAGCCCACACAGATGGCAAACCGTGATTGTTAGCGTCCGTACAATTGTCTATAGATCAATCACTTAGACGAAGAGTGGTGTCACTCAAAATCCCGCGCCATTCACTTGGCATGTGGGTTCGACCCCCACCTCCAGCACCATCGCTTTCTAGGCGCCCTCCGCCACCAACCACTGCATCCCCCGGCGGCGAGGCGTGTGCCGGAACGGAAGCTTGCCTGGTTCCACCAGGTAGCCGGTGATCTCGCCGGAGGTCGAAGGCTGCATCATCGCCAGATGCAACCCGTCCTTCCAGGTGAAAGGCCATTGGGGCGCCCCTACCAACACGAAGTCGCAATTCGAGAGAACGTGCCCATCCTGGATCACCGGCTGCATCGTGGTCAGAAATGAGAGATGCGCCGGGCCCTGAGTCTCATCGTCCGCCAGTCCGAAAAGCTGCCGGATCCCCACCCGCAGGGTCCGGCCCGCCCGCACGTATTCCTTCAACTCGTCGAGGTCTCCTTCGATCCGCTCGCCTTGAGCATCGTGTTCGTACACCAGACGCCACCGGTCGCACACCAACCACCGGTAGACCCCGTACCCGTATGCCTGGCTTTCATCGAACACCCGGTTGTCGGGCATCCACTTCACGTGAGAGAACGTCCCCGAAACGTCGTACTTGAAGAAGCTGAAGTAGGGTTGCTCAGGCTGACGGCCCCGATGCATGTAGGAGTGGTGATGACTCATCAGCCCGGCAAAGGCATCCGCTTCGCCCGAGTACGTCTGCTGGAAGTAGAGCGTCTCCTCGTAGGTCTCGGTCGTCAGGTACAGCCGAAGATCGGCGCCGCGGGCGACCGCCCTGGCGGCGTCCGTAACGGAGCCCTTCACGGTCTCGAGCGCCCTCGATTGTTCCAGCGCGATTCTCCAGTCGCGGCTCATCACCGCACTTCTTCCGCGTCCAGCGACCACTTCACCCGCGCCACTCCCACGATCATCAACTCCAGGTCGCCCGAATCGCCCGCCTCGAACGAATGCACTTCACCTAACTCGACCGGGACCGCGTCTCCTTTTCGGATCTTCACGCTTTCGTCATTCACCGTAACCGTGCCCTCCCCGGACATCACGTAGTAGAACTCTTCCACGCCCTGATGCCGGTGCTTGCCTTCCGAGGCGCCCGCGGGAATCAGCAGGTGATCCACATACGACCAGTTCGTGTAGAAGACCTCAGGCTGCAGGGCCCGCCGGTACCGCACCGTCCCTTTGCCGCCGAAACGGCCCTCCATCGCTTTCAACAGAGTCCGGTCCAACTTCATGGTGATGAACACCGGCTTGCGATCAAGCGTTACGCCCACCCGGTCGTCCTCGAGATCGGTCGCGTCGTACTTGCCCTTGATGCTGCCGACCGCGATGTTCATCCACTCGGTCGGCCGGTCCGAATGGTTGTAGATCGCGTGCGACTGGCCCATCCGGCAAGGCGCGCCGCCGGGCCCCGTCAGCCGCGACGTGTGGCCGCTGATGGTGAACTCCGCCTCGTTGTCGAAGATCACGAACATCTCTTCCATGTGGTTGTGGAAGTGATGTCCGATGCCGCCCTTCGGAGGAATCACGCCGCGGTGGAGGAACAGCAGGTTCGTGTTGAGCGAAGTCGCGTCTAATAATCCCTGGTAATGAAGCTCACCCGCCCCGTAGTGGACGGCTTTGATCTTTCTGTATTGGGCCGGATCGGTATGAGCGATCCGTTGGGCGAGGGGTTCGCGGGCGGCGGCCAGCGGAGCCATGGCCACCAGAAGCGGGATCAATACGAAGAGCATGTACAGGTTGTACAACAAATCGGCCTTGCGAGGACAGTAGCCCGGTCGAGGCGCTCGACTCGAGTTCCCGCGCGCAGGATGATCGCGCCTTCAGTTCAGCAACCTGCTTGCATCTCCCTTCGCCCGAGGCGGGCTTCCGATTCGAGCCCACGGAGCCTCGCCCGCGCCTTTCCAGGTCATCAAGGAATCTACTAGTTGCAGAGAGTAGAACATGCCGGCACTTCTCCTGCGAGGAAATGTCCTGGGGATGCCCGCGGCCTTTCGCCTCTGGCGTTTGTCCCTTGCCGCCGTCTGGATTGCCGGAGCATGCCTCGGCGACCCCACAGTCGACGCCCTCCGGAAAGGCGCTCGATTCATCCGGAGCCTCTCTGGAAGGGGTCAAGGTCTCCGCGATCAGGCCCGGCCGCGACTCCGGGCCGTCGGTGGTCTCCGGCCCCGATGGCGGTAAGGCTTGCGGTCGAGCCCGGAATCGCAAGTTCGTAGCGCCTGAAGGTCGAAGACCGGTGCTACCTGGCGGCGAGACGGACAGAGCACTTCTTCATCTCACGAAACGCCTCTGGCAATTGAATCACGTCGTGCCCCGGGCACACCAGGCGAAATCCTTCCGCCGCGCGCGTTTCCGCTTCCGCGGGCGAGTTCGTCACGTAGCCGGCCGCCACGCCGGTCTCCTTCGATGCCGTCAGGACTTCCTGTACCAGGTTCTCGACCGAGGCGTCGCTCATCGACGCCGCCCCCACCGAGCGCGAGAGATCGTACGGCCCAATCAGGACGCAATCGATATCGGGCACCTTCATCATGTCCCGCACGTTGCCCACGCCCTTGACCGTCTCCACCATGACGACCGTCAGAATTTCGTTATTGGCGTTCTGCGTGTAGTCGAAGTAGTTGTGGCCGGCGTGATACGCCGTGCGGAGGCCCGTCGCCGAGCGCCCTCCGCGGGGCGGGAACTTCGCCGCCCGCACGATCTGCTCGCACTGCTCCGCCGTCTCGACCATCGGAATGACAATGCCCAACGCGCCCAGATCCAGCACGCGGCCGATCCAGGCGCCGTCCATTCCGGGCAACCGCACGATCGGTACCGTGTCCCGGTTAACAAAGCTCGGCATCGCGGCGTTGATGGTCGTCTCCGTCCAGCCTCCGTGCTGCCAATCGATCCAGACAAAATCGAAGCCGTACTGCACGGCCTCTTCGGCGATCTCCGGGCAGGGGAAACACAGGGTCGGACCGGAGATCAATCCTCCGGCGAGTAGTTTTCTTCGGGCGAGATTGGGACGCATGGGCTCCTATTGCGCCGTGAAGTCCACGGCCAGCATTCGATGGATTTTCCGTTTGACGGAGAACTGCGGAAACAGGTACAGCCAGCGGTTCCCTCCGAGGGGCAGGAACTGGCCGTTCATCGCATTATAGTAATTCTCGAACGGCCGCCCTTCAGGGTCGGCCTGCTTCAGCCACTCGGTCCGCCAGGTCTTTCCACCATCGGCGCTACGCGCCACGTGGAGGCCGAAGGCACTCGGGTCCTGAAGCTTCAAGAGATCGCGCGAGTACGGAATGCGGCTGGCTTCGAGCAGCGATCCGTCGGGAAGAGTCAGACCGGTGGCCGGCGCGCCGGTGCCCGCCAGACTTGTCGGAACGGGATGGGACCAGGTCTCTCCGCGGTCCTTCGAAACCGAAACAAAGTACCAGGTGTCCTTGGGGCTTTTCGGAACGCGGCCCAGTCCCTCGCGGCCGCGGATGATCGAGACGACGGAGCCGTCTTTGGCCTCGAACAGAGTCTGCTCGTTGAAACCCGCGGGCGTTTTCGGATCGTTGCGGATGGCGGGATTGCGGTCGTAGCCGACGGTCCGGTAGCGCCACGTCCGACCGTCGTCGTCGCTGATCAGGACGCCGCACTGCCAGTTCTCGCCGCTCCTGGCCGCGCCCCACAGCGTCAGCAGGATCCTGCCGTTTGACAGAACCGCGCCCCCGGCGCCGAACTGTTCGCCGAGGAAGGCGCCCGGCGGGTATGCCTGGTACACGAAGGCGCTCTTGCCCTGCTCCCGGCGGCCGACGATGAGCGAGCTGGCGCGGAAGCGGAGGTCCTCGTTGTAGGTTTCCTTCTGCGCGCCTTTGGCGACGTGATACCCGACAGCCAGCGCCGTGCCCATCCGTGTGGGACCAAAGAGCCCGATGAACGAGGCTTCCTTCTCCGGCGACTGGCCGATCTTGCGAAGAATCTCCGTACCGAAGATCTCCGGTTTGGACCAGGTCTTTCCCAGGTCGGTGGAACGGGTGAAGTTTGACTTGGCGCCGGCTTCGTCGTCTTCGAGGAAGTCTGCGAAGGCCAGGTCGATGGTGTTGCCTTGAATCACCAAGGAGGCGCCGGTGGTGCGGAGTCCCTGCGGTTGAGCGTCATAAAAGACGCGGTAGCCGTTGATGGCAATCTTGGTTTGCGCCGGGGCGGCTGCTGCCAACATTAGCAGCAGAAGCAGAGACGTCAGCGCTTGTGGGGCGGGCCCCCTGGCCCGCGGCCGGCCCCCTGGCCGGCTCTGGCTGCGGAGGACCACAGATACTCCTCCAGCGTTCGCGCAAATCCCGTCACCGGGTGCTAGCAATACTGAATAGCCCTCTCGGCCGCAAGACGCCGGCCGGGGGGCCGGCGGCGGCCCGGGGGGGCCGCCCCACTTTAGTCTGGTCTCGGGGGGTGGGGCGGGCCCCCTGGCCCGCGGCCGGCCCCCTGGCCGGCTCTGACTGCGGAGGACCACAGATAGTCCTCCAGCGTTCGCGCAAATCCCGTCACCGGGTGCTAGCAATACTGAATAGCCCTCTCGGCCGTAAGACGCCGGCCGGGGGGCCGGCGGCGGCCCGGGGGGGCCGCCCCACTTTAGTCTGGTCTCGGGGGGTGGGGCGGGCCCCCTGGCCCGCGGCCGGCCCCCCGGCCGGCTCTGGCTGCAGAGGACCACAGATACTCTTCCGGCGTTCGGACAAAACCCGCACTCACCGGGTTCCCTTCGATATAAGCTTGGACTCGCGCAAACTCGTCGCCGGATCGAATCCAGTGATCGTAACTCTCCTCCTGCCAGAACGGCTGCCCGGTCAAGCCCAGTTGCTGGTTGGCGCGTTTCGCCGTGATCCCTTTCAGGGATCGTGTCAGCTTGGGAACGTCGACAGCCGGCGTCACCAGCAGATGGACATGGTTGGGCATCACGACATACGAATGCAGCGCGAAGTGCTCCAGTCGTTCGACCGCGTACTGAAGGGAGTCCACCACAATCTGAGCGATCGGCGCTTGGCTCAGGTATAGCGGGCCTGCTCGCGCGCTGTCCAGAAGGCGATCCATCGCGGCGAAGGCCTGGCCTGAAGTCACATTGCCACCGGGGAAGTAACGATGAGCCGGTAGACTGCCATGGAGACGCCAGGTCAGGAACAGTGGATGACCCTCCGGATGCCAATGGGGCAGCCGGCGGCGATAAAAGGTCACATACAATAAGTGCGTGCGAACGGGAAAAGTTCTCAAGGCCGAACAGCGCCGGCCAGGGGGCCGGTGGCGGCCCGGGGGGGCCGCCCCACTTTAGTCTGGTCTCGGGGGGTGGGGCGGGCCCCCTGGCCCGCGGCCGACCCCCTGGCCGGCTCTGGCCGCGGGGGCCGCAAGGCGCCAGCCGGGGGGCTGGCGGCGGCCCAGGGGGGCCGCCCCACTTTGCGGTAATCGTCTTATCCTGGGGTGACATAACTCAAATCCCAATCGCCGAGCTTTTTCAGATTTGTCCCGGGCCGCTCGATCGCCGGAGATCCTGCGCGCACCCACGCCTGTAACTCTTCCTTGTGCCCCAACCGGCGTAACGCGCTCCACGACGGGCTGAAATCATACCGCGCGTTCGTGTCCCAGAAGAACAGATTGTCCACTCCGGCTTCGTAGAGGGCATTCGCTCGCTTGCGGTACTCCTCGGGGCTCAACTTGCGCGGCATCAGGTTGATCGCCGCCTTCACCTTCGTCCCGCGAGTGATGCCCAGGAAGAATTCGGCCTCCTTGGGGTTGGCAAACGAATCAACCGAACTCAACAGGCGCGGGTGCGAGGAGTACGGCATGATCGTGTCGACCACGCCCTGCTTCACCCATTCTTCGAGGTCCATCGCCTGCAGCAGATTGTCTTCCTCGGTGCCCATCGTGATGGCGGTCAGCTCGAGCGGCTTCACCCGTCCGCGCTTCTTTCCGGCTTCATCGAGCAACTGCCGCACTTCGCGCATGAACTCGGTGATCGACGTGGCCCGATGCTTCAGCCAGCGCGGGTCCTTCTCTTTCAACATGCGCGGGTCCTGCCCGTATTTCGCCTTGAAGCTGTCGACGATGGGCAGTTCGTACTCGACCAGCGGAGGCCGCCGGTTGTACGCGATGCAGATGCCGTCGACATCGTAGTTGGTCACCACTTCCCGCAGGAACTTCAAGGCCACCTGGCGCACTTCCGGGTACGCGTAGGAGAGGCGCGGAGTCGGCCGGCCTTGCCGGTCGCGTCCCCGCCACTCGGGGTGCTTGTCGTACACTCCGCCGGTGTTCCATTCGTCCTCCGGAACGGGAAAGTGAAAACCGGCGGGACGATACGTGGCGTGAAACTCCATGCCCATGTCGCGCGTGTGCTCCATCGCCACGCGGAACGGGTCAATGCCTTTGCGCCGCAGCCCCTGCCACGCCTCGGCGGCCAGGCGGTCGCCGACGCGATACGGGTCGGCGATCCACTCATCGGTGGCCTGGAGGCCGATCTTGGTGGGGTAGTACATCCGGTCGCCCATGCCGCACTCCCAGTACATCCGGGCGAAGTCGGAGTCGCGAAACGGCTCCAACTCCAGCCGGATATCCGCGGCGCTGGTGGGGCGGTACTCGTAGGTGTAGCTCCAGGCGTCGTGATGACAGTAGAGCCGGCGATGCTGCCCGCTGCGACGCTCGTCATCGAGCGTGCGCACCTCGGCGTCACTGAGCGGAACCAGCTTGATGTACCCGAGCCACGCGCCGTGACAGGGATTGCCCACGGACAGTCCGTTCTCCGGCACCACCTGCCGAATGAACTGGCGGATCGACAGGTTCTGCCCCGAGAGGTCGGCGTACTTCCAGAAATACTCGTCGAGGCGGTCGCGCGATTCGCCATTGTGGATGACACGCGAGAACGCTTTGTCGCGCGTGAGCTTCACCAGCAGGTGCGTCGTGTCCTCACCGCCACCGTAGGAGCGGATGCCGAGCGAGATTCCGTACCAGCCCTTACGGTTGAGCGGATAGGCCACTTCCGGCGCGGCCGTGTTCTGTCCGGCCACCAGCATGACGCCGCGGGCGGAGTCCGCTTCAAAGTCCAGCAAACGCCAGCGGCCGCGCCGCGGCTTGCGGGAAAGAGCCGTCTTGGGGAGGCACTGGTCGAGGTCGGCGAGATAGATCGCCTTGCTTTCGTCGCCGAGAAGAGGAGCGGCGGCCGCGGCAGCCGCGGCCTTCAGAAACAGTCTTCGATTGGTCATGACAACACTTGTAAAGCCGCGCCCGGGGGCCGGCCCCCAACGATTCTATACGACTCCGTGCCGCAGGTCGGACACGCACCGGGCGGCTATGATGAAAGAACGTGCGTTTTCCTATTCTTTGGGGCCTGGCCGCCGTGTCGGCGGTATCCGCCCAAATGCAACCCCGCCAAGAGACCGTAGTCGTTACCGGATCCTTCGAACCGTTGGAGCTGGAAGAAGTCGATCGCGCAGTCCGGCAGTACAAGGTCCGGGACTGGGCGCTGGTGTCGAACACAATCGCCGACTTCCTGCAGCTCGATCCGTCCGTAGACCTGCGCCAGCGCGCGCCGAACGGAATGCAAGGGGATCTCTCGATCCGCGGCGGCAGCTTCGGACAGACCCTGGTTCTGATCGACGGGCAACGGGTGAATGATGCGCAGTCTGGCCACCACAACCTCGATCTACCGCTGCCCCTCGAATCGATCGACCGGGTGGAAATTCTAAGAGGCGCGGGCTCGACCCTGTATGGCGCCGACGCGACCGGCGGCGTCGTGAACGTCATTACGGCGCGGCCGGAGTCGAGCGAGATGAGGCTGCGGACGGCCGTGGGGAACTTCGGCGTGAACCAGCAGCGCGGATGGCTGTCCTTCGCGAGGGGGGCGGTGGCGCAGAGCCTGGCCTTCTCTCGGGATTTCTCGTCTGGCTTCCAGACCAATCGCGACTACCGCAATCTGAGCCTGGCCTCGCGCACTGCGTTGACCTCGCCGCTGGGCCCGACCGACATCACGCTCGCGTATGCGGACCGGCCCTTTGGCGCGGAACAGTTCTACGGAAACTTCAATTCCTGGGAGGACACCAGGACGTGGCTGGCCTCCGCGCGACAGGCGCTCGGCCACAAGACACAGGCCAGCTTCACCTACCGGCGCCACACGGATCTGTTCGTGCTCTATCGGGACCGGCCGCAAGTATTCACGAACCGTCATGCCTCCGAAAGCTTTCTGGGCGCGCTCCGGCGGACGGAGACGCTCGGCACGAACGTCAAGCTGTTCTACGGCGCTGAGGGGGTTCACGAGTCGATCGCCAGCAATAATCTGGGACAGCACTCGCGGGCGAGAGGCGCCGGCTACGCGTCGCTGGACGTCCGCGCCTTGCGGCGATTCTCGTTTTCCATCGGCGCGCGCGAAGAGGTCTACGGATCGTTGGCCAGCCAGTTCAGCCCTTCGGTCAGCGCCGGGGTGTGGCTGTCCCCGCATTGGAAGGTGCGGGGCGGTGTGAGCCGGGCCTTCCGCGTGCCGACCTACACGGACCTGTATTACCAGGACCCGGGGAATCGGGGAAGCCCGGATCTTCGCCCGGAAACGGCCTGGAGCTACGAAGGCGGGCTTGATTGGAACGCGGGTGGACGTGTGCGCGCCGAGGCGACCGTGTTTCAGAGACGCGAGCGCGACGGCATCGACTATATCCGCCGTTCCGCCGCGGACATCTGGCGTGCCGCCAACATTCACCAATTGCATTTCACCGGGCTGGAGACGGGCGTATCGATAAGAGCCGCCCGCGCGCAGCAGATCGAGCTTCGCTACACCGGGCTTCGCGGCGTCCAGAGCGCGCTTTCCGACCTGCAATCGAAGTATGTGTTCAACTATCCGGTACACACGGGCATCGCGTCGTGGATGGCGTCGCTACCGGGCGACATCACCATGCGAACCCGCATTGGCGCGATGGAGCGCCGCGCGCGCGACCCTTATGCCGTGTGGGATCTCTATTTCGCCCGAGGTGGTTCGCGCGTGCGGCCGTTTGTGCAGTTCACCAATCTCACCGATACGCGCTACCAGCAGATTCTGGGTGTGCCCATGCCAGGACGCGCGGTGGTGGGCGGCCTGGAACTCGTGGTCTTCGGCCGAACGCGGTAGAGGCGG
>JBJXGR010000234.1:0-14833 GCA_046160045.1 Bryobacteraceae bacterium | reverse complement strand
AGCGTGTTCGTCCAAATGCGGCCACATGCCCGCAAAGTACTGACTGAGTTGGGCATCGGCGTCCATACCCAACGTGATAACACATCGTGCCAGCAGATGTAAAGGTTATTTCTTTACCCAGCCTAACCGATCAGGGCAACTCGCATCGCTCGCGTTCCTATTCCACGTCGCTCAAAATGGAGTCAGGATCCATCCACCCGGATGCCTCGAGCAGTTTTCGCAAGACGGCTTCCTGTTGCTCGTCGAGCGGGAAGAACGGATTCCGGCTGTAGCCGCCGTGCAGTCCCCAGAAGTTGAGGATCGAGCGGTAGGTGGCCAGGTCGCTCACCGGCCCCACCTGCTGCCAGGTGTAGAGGTGCACGATAGGCAGGATCTTCTTCCAGATGGCGAAGCCGCGCCTGGCGTCGTTGTGGAGGCAGGCTTCGTACATCGCCTTCGCGGCCTTGGGCACGACATTCAGCACGCCGCTCACCCAGCCGTGAGCGCCGGCGCAGAAGGCTTCGTAGGCCGCCTGGAACGATCCATAGAAGATGGCCATGCGGTCGCCGAGCAGGAAGCTGAGATCATGAACGGGCACGACGGTTTCGTAGGTCGATTTGACCATGTGGAGGACATCTTCGTCCACCAGTTGAGCGATCTCCCGCGGGTTCAGGTCGACACAAGCCGAATTGGCCGGATTGTTGTACAGCATGACAGGCAAATCCGCGGCCTTGCGCACGTGGCGGAAGTGCTCGATGACTGCGGCCTTCGAGGGCTTCTGGTAGTAGGGCAGGATGACGATCAGGGCATCGGCGCCAAGGGCGGCGGCCTGCAGTGACAATTCAACGGTGAGCCTGGTGCTGTAGTGGCCCGATCCGTAGATCAGGGGAACGCGGCCCTTCACCACGTCGCGGGCCAGGCGGAACAGGCGCACGCGCTCGTCGTTTTCGAGCGCGATGAACTCGCCGCTGGTGCCGGCGATCACCAGACCGTCGACGCCCTGGCGGATCAGCCACTCCCAGTGCGCGGCGGTTGCGTTTTCATCGAGGTTGTTGTCTTTGTCGAAGGTGGTCAGCGCGGCGGGAAAGATGCCGCGGAATTTTTCTAGAGGATATGGCATGAAAGACTCCGGCGTTGGGATAGATCCGGTGGCGCAAGCTTCAGCTTGCACGGGAACTTTAGTTCCCTCTGCGGCGGCCGGAGACCGGCGCCGTGTTTGAGCGCCAGGATAAGCCTTACGGCTACTTCTGCGAAGAAGCCCGGGCGGCCCTCGGACAGCCGGGCAAGAGGGACTAAAGTCCCTGTGCGCGCTAAAGCGCGCGCCACAGAATCCGGCGCCAACTGATTACGATTCATGTTTTGGCCCCGCGGCGAACCACAGACCGGCAAACGCCAGCCAGGGCAGAAATCCAATCAACAGGAACGTGGCCTGGCTCTGCTGCTGATCCGCCATGCGCCCGATCAGCGGGCTCACCAGACCATATACCAGGTTCCCCAAACCGCCCAGCAAGCCGGAACTCATGCCGACCCGTACCGGGTCAAGGTCCTGCACGGCGGTCAGGTAGATCACCAGAAATCCGGCTACGCCCAACGCCGTCGTGATCAGCAAAGCCACCGACAAAGCCGCGCCGGGCGCCATGCCCGCGCCGGCAGCCGACGTCATCAAGATGCAACAGGCGATGAGAGAAAGACGCCGCGCCCGCTCGATCGGCATGCCGGCCATGGCCAACTTTCGGATGAGGAATCCCACGCCCAGATTACCTGCGTCCAGGCCGGCAAACACCAGGATCGACACGGCGTTGCCGGCGGCAAAGCCGAAGCCGCGCTCGGTTTTGAGATAGAGGGGAATCCAGTCGGCGAGAAAGTAACTGACGCTGTTGACGATGATCGCTGACAGGCACAACAGCCAAAAATTTCGGTTGACCACGATGGAGCGGTAGCCGGCGAGGATCTCCCCGATCGGCGCGGGCCTGGACGTCAGGCGGCCTTCCATGCCGCGGGTCAGCCACAGCCAGGCGGCGATCCAGACGACGCCGAGCGCTCCGGCCACGACGAACGAGGCACGCCAGCCGAACTGCAGGGTCAGGGCGGTGACGATCACGGGCGCCAGCATCGACCCGGCCGCGGTGCCGCTGTTGAACAGGCCCACGGCCAGCGCCCGGTCCTTCGGCTCCAGCAGTTGATGCGTGGCCTTGAGCGCGCACGGCCAGTTGAACGCCTCGCCCGTCCCCAACAAAAAGCGGCAGGCCTTCAGGGTGAAAATAGACCCGGCCAGCGCGGTGAGCATCCCTGCCGCCGACCACAGCCCGAGCGCCGCGGGAAACAGCATCCGCGCGCCAAGCGAATCCACCAGCCAGCCCCCGCCGATCTGGAAGGCGGCATAGGCGTAGCGGAACGACGCGATCACCTCGCCGAAGCCCTCCTTGGAGATGTGGAACTCGGCCATCACGTGCTCCGCGGTCAGCGAGAGCACCTGGCGGTCCAGGTAGTTCAATAAGGTCGCCAGAAACAGAAGAATGCAGATCCACCAGACACGCGCCTGGCTGGGGGCGGAGGTCACGCCTTCTCCCACAATTGCCACAGCCCTTGGTTCCCGTCCTCGCCCAGGCCGGATTCCAGCGCCCGCGTGAACAGTTCGTAGGCCAGCGCGGATCCCGGGCAATCCATGGAGAGGCTTTGGGTCAATTCTTTCGCGAGACGCAGGTCCTTCTGGTGAAGGCGAATGCGAAACCCCGGCGCGAAATCGTTCTTGAGGATGCGCGGCCCGAGATTGGAGAGCATCCACGAACCGGCCGCGCCCTGGGAGACAGCTTGAAGCGTGGCCTCGACGTCCAGACCCGCCGCCTTGGCCAGCCGCAACCCTTCCACCACTCCCAGCAGATTCAGCGAGCCAATCACCTGGTTCACCATCTTGGTTTTCTGGCCGTTGCCGGCGACCCCGGTGTAGACCACGGTCGACCCGAGTGTCTGAAGCACCGGCAGCGCACGGTCGAAGGCCGCCTTGCGCCCTCCGGCCATGATGGAGAGCTTTGCCGAAATCGCCGCCGGTTCGCCTCCGCTGACGGGCGCGTCCACCCAGTCGCTGCCTTGCGCCGCCAATCGCCGGGCGAATTCAACCGTCGCCGTGGAGGAGATGGTGCTCATATCCACCACCACACCGCCGGGTGCGAGACCCGCGGCCACGCCATCGGGGCCAAAGACCACGGCTTCCACATCGGGCGTGTCGCTCACCATCGTGATGACCATCTCCGAAGCCGCGGCAACCTCGCGTGAGGAGGAGGCATCCCGAGCGCCCAGGGCGACGCCCACCACGCGCTTTTCGCGATTACGGTCGTAGACCGTCAGGTGATGTCCGGCCTCGATCAGATTCCCTGCCATAGGCCGGCCCATCACGCCAAGACCAATGAATCCAATTCTCATAGCTTTCAGTGTACGGATACGAGGGATTCGAGCGCGCTCCCGGCCGGCAACTCGACGGGGATCCCGCCGAAGGCCGGCAATTGCCTCACCAGGAGATCGTCCATCAGGCCGATCTTCCACCTCACCAGGTCGGCCGTGAACAGGCCGCCGCGGACGATGCCTCCGCCTTCGGATGCGTGGCCCAGTCGCGAGTCCGCCTCGAGAATCGGCAGGATCGCTTCCGCGTTTTTCCTCTCGGCCTTCACGATTGCGGCAAGTTGCTCCGCCAGGCGACGCCGTTCGGCGGGTTCGGCGTTCCAGGCGCGGTCGCGCACCCGCAGCCATTCCGCCAGATGCAGGGTGCTCTGAAGCGAGATCTCGATGGTGCGGGCGATGCGCCACTCGCGGTCCAGCGCATCGCGATCCGCTCCCCGGACGGAGGATCGGGCCTGCTCCAGTTCGCCGATCCCGCGCCGGAAGGCGTCCCGCACGCGGCCCAGATACTTCGTCGCAATCTCGGGACCCCAGGGGGCCGTCCACTTGAAGTCGTTCTGCCACGTCCTCCAAGGGCCGAACGAGGGGACCGACGGATCGAGGAAAAACGGATTGCTGGGGCCTTTCTGCAGCGGTCCCGGCGTACGGGACACGCTATCCGAGTAAGGAAACTCGCGAATGCCGTTGGAGAAGTGAGTCCAGGCGCGGACCACGGCGGGCGCCGCCGGACCATAGTGCCGGCGCGCAAGTAAATCCAGCAATGCCGGCGTGTCCGGCGCCGGATCCCACGACATGCGATTGACCAGTTGGGCCGGTACGGAGGGCGTATAGCCGTAATGCGACCAGTTGCCGAACCAGCCTCCGAGCGAGAATTCGCGAATCTTCGAGATGCGCCGGGCCCATTGCTCCATCGCTGGGATATACGGCACAAAGATGAACTCCTGGCTGATCGCGTGCTCGGTCTTCGCGATAAAGGTGTGGCCGCTCTCGGTGGAGATGCGCTGTTGATCCAGGAACTGTTGCGGCGGCCCTACCAGCGTCAGGTTGTAGTCGCCCGTGAAGTGCCTGACGCCGTCCCGCTCCACCAGGCCGTTCTTGCTGAAATCGGTCATCAGCATCATCTCTTTCGGCAACTGCGGCAGCAGGCGGTTGACCCAGTTGAGATGCTCGGAGGCGACGACGGCGGCGCCGTAGTCCCAGGCAATGAACTCCTTCGACGGGCCTCCCTGCGAGCGCATGGCGTTCATCAGCGTCGTGAGGAGTTCCTTGGCCAGCGCTTCGTTGGTCGAGTTCCGGCAGCGGGGACACTGCCTACGGCTGCGATCGCTGTGGCCGCAATAGTAGAAGCCTTCGCTGTCGTAGATCACGACGAGACCCTTCAAGTCAGGGGCTATCCGGAAGATGCCCTGCACGGTCTCCCGGTAGTAATCGAGGACGATTTTCTGCGAAGTGCAGAGCGGGCGTCCCCAGCCCTGCCCGCGCAGTTCCGGATGCTTGTCGAAGAAGGACTGCGGAGTCCAGTGATGATACCCGGTAGCCAGATACGTGTACACGTCGATGCCGTAGCGCCGCGCCCGCCGTGTCAGGTCCTGAATCCGCTCCAGGCGAATCTGCGCCATCGGATCGTTGAACTCCGGCAGCAGACGCGAGTTCACGGTCGCTTCCTCGGTGTTGAGCCAGATCCACACCGCATTGAACCCGTCGTGCGACATGCGCTCGAGCAGGCCATCGGTGTAGAGCAACTCCCGCGAGGTCTCGGTGTAGCGCTCGCCGCCCGGCAGCAGCGAAGTGGTGATGCGGCGCGTGAATCGCGGGTTGCGGGTCGTGACGCCACTCGCGATGGACGGCGCGCCGGCGTCGCGCAGCATGTCCTGGAACGCGTAGACGCCGCGCAGCACTCCGCGCGGCGTCAGACCCTGGATCAGGACACCGCCTGGCGCCGCCTCGATCCGGAATCCTTCCGGTTGGCTCACGCCTTCCACCGGGTTTGCTACCTGCAGGCGGATGGCTCGCGCACCCTTCGCAGCGAGTTGCACGCCGAATGCGTTCTTTACAAACGAACGCAGGTCCGCGGCGGCATACGCCGTCACCTCGTCCGCATCCAGCGATTCAATCGTCCAGTCGCCGTTGATCGTGATTCCGCTGCCACTCGCCGTGCGCTTACGGACCCCAGCGCCCGCCTGGTACGGGGACAGATAGTCCTTCAGGAACGAGAATGTCTCTTCCCGTCCGCCCGGTTTGCCGTCCAGCAGCCGGAACGCTAACGCGAAGTCCTCCGGGTAGCGTGTGCCGCCGATCAACTTCGGCCCGTAAATCGTGTAGTAGTTGCGCGGGTGCTTGCCGTACGAGGCAGTCACCTCGAAATAATAGGTCCGCCCCGGCGTCAGCGGTTTGGTTGCAACCGCCGCGTCCACCCAAAGGTCGTAGAGAGGGTACACGCTGTCGGGCGCGACGCGCGCTTCGCCCAGATCCGCCGCGCCGGGAGTGGTTCCATACCGGACGACGAGATCGCCGGGTGCGCCCGTGCGTGAGGCGCGCACCGCAATCCCGCGAAACACAGGCTGCGCCAGAGAGACGTGGAATGTGCCGCGCACGCGATCGTCGGAACTCAGCGACCGGGAAACATAGGGCAGCGTGTCCGGGTTGATATCGCCCAACCCAGGCAAGGGCCGGAGGCTGGGCCAGAGGGCGTATCGGTAGTCACGGCCCGCCGCGCGCTGCGGGCGCAGCCAGCGATCGAGGAAGTCCGCGCCCCCGATGGCCTGGACCTCGTGCACGCCGTCAAAGTGATCGCGCACGAAGCGATCCGGCACACCCCAGGCCCGGGCGATCCCCTCCACTTCACTCCACGCGCGCTGATGCCACTCGGGCGTGGTCGTCGCATCGCGGTCGGCGAACTCCACGCACACCGCGCGAGGGTAGGTGGCGGCGATCAGTTCTACATGAGTGAAGCGGTGGAGCGTGTCCCAATTGCTGAAGTCCTCGTCGGGATGCTGCAGGTAGCTGGTGGTCAATTCGTCGTTGGTGATCTTGCTGCGCCAGTCGTTGAAGTGGCCGGAGACCACGACCGCCTTCAGCCTCGGCTCCATCGGCCCCATCCAAATGGCCGAGTAGCCCCCATACGAGAGGCCGTAGTAGCCGATGCGCTGCGTATCGACGAAGGGTAGCGACTGCAGGAAATCCACGATCGCGTTGAGCTTGGTGACTTCAGGGCTAATCCGCATGCGTCCGATCGCTCCGGCCATGCGGACCAGGGGATTGATGAGTTGGGCCTGCGGGATGGGGTGCGTGACATAGGGCGCGAACACGACGTACCCTTCCCGCGCGAGTTTCTCACCAAAGCCGTTGTAGGCCTTTTCCGGCTTGGGGCCCAGCAGAGTGATGTCTTTGGGCTTGCCGCCCAAACCGTGCTGCGTCACGACGGCCGGAAGACGGCGGCCGGGCTCGCGAGGCACCAGCAACTGGCCGTAAGCTTCCACGCTGTCGATCACGTCGAGCATCACGTCAAAGCCAAGGTATTTCTCGGTGACCCGGATCAGCCGCGTCCGCGGGTTCAGCGGCAGGCGCGGTTCGGTAGTCTTGCCCATCATGCGCAAGAGTTCGGCGCGCAGCGCGGCGGCCTTGGCTTCAGCCCCGCCGGGAGTTTCCAGAGCCCATTTCTTCCGGCGGATGGACTCGCTCGCTTCCACTTCGCGGCGCAACGCCCCGAGCAGACTTTCGAAATGGCGGTTGCGGGCGGCCTCGGTTTTCGCCTTGTCGATCGCGATCGACAAGGCGGGAGCGTTGCCCTGTGGGCCTGCGCCTACCAGGTCCGCCGCCAAGGCGGCCGATCGGGCGTCGAGGGTCTCGCCTTCCTCGACGCGAAGGTGCGGCAGGTAGCGTTTCGCTCGCCCGGTCTCGCGCTCGAAGTCCCCCGCCGGCGCCGAGCCGCGCAGCAGCGCCAGTTTGCGGGGAGCGATAAGGGCGGCGACCTCCGCGTCCCCGAATTCATTGAGTTGGCCATAGAGCATACGGTCGACCGGTTCCCGCCAACCGCCCTCTCGCGGTCCAAAGTACCCGCCGACGACTGCCCCGATGAGTCGGGAATCGAGAGCCGCTGCGTACAACGCCGTCATGCCGCCCTGGCCGAATCCGGCGATCCCGATGCGTGCCGCGTCGATCTCCGGCCGTTGCCCCACGACCTCGATGAGCGCGCGAATCTGGCTGACCTCAATCCCCGGAACTGTGCGGCCCACCACAAACGCCAGGCGATGCAGTATGTGACGGCGGTCTTTACCTCGCGTTCGTTGGCACATCGGGTGATCCAGTGTGCGCTCGACCATGGACGGGACAAGGACCGCGACGTGCCGTGAGAGCAGATGGGTCAACCACGGCGCCGGACCTTCGACGAACACGTCGCGCGGGGTCTCATCGGGTGGAACGGCGATGACTAACGGCGCCTTTTCCGTCGACCCGGGCAGAAACAGAATCGCTCTTGCTCCGCCAAGGCTGGTGGCCACTTCAATCTCCTCGACTCGCGCGGCGAGCCTCCGCGACGAGTGCGCGCCCACGCTTGCCGCGCTACCGAGCATCGCCGCCAGACGCTCCCGGCGGGCGGCGGCCGGCGACGCGATTTTCCAGAGCGCATCCCGCTTCTCCGGCGTCTGGCGCAACAGCTTGAGATAATACTTGTCGAGTTGCTTCCATTGGCGGTCGAAGATGTCGTCCGGCAGATCGAGAGCTTTTGTGCCCGTCAACGTGACCCCGCTCACCAGCCGGCCAGTGGTCCGATACAACTCCGAATGGAGGAACAACTCCGTGTGCTGAGCGCTGGCCGAAGCCCCTACGATCAGCAATAGGAAGAGGATGCGAATGCCGGGTGCCATGACGACCCGATTGTACATGAGCCAAAATTGGCAACGGAAGCAGGTGACCGATCGAGAAATTCGATCGATACGGCGAGCGTCAAACCCTGAACAGAATCGAGACGGACGGAACCACAATGTATCCTTCCTCGGAAGACCAAGAACCCTGCTCTCTCTCTGCGCGGTATGGTTCCTCTGGCTGACCGCGGCCGGACAGGCACTCGGCCAGCGTCGCATTGGTGAGATCCGTCTCGAAGTCAAGGACCCGTCCGGCGCCGCCGTGGAGGCCACCGGAAGACTGGAAAATCTGGCCACGGGAGCGGATCAGTCCTTTCGGACCGATGCTCAGGGCAAGTACACATTTGAGAACCTGGCCTATGGGCTTTACCGGCTCCAGGTTTCGACTTCCGGATTCGGCACCCAATCCCTCTCACTGGACGTTCGATCCGCGGCCCCGCTCTCGCGCGTGGTGACGCTGGCGCTGAGCGCCCCGGCTTTCCAGGTCGACGTGGTGGGGGCAACGCCGCTGCCGGGAGTCGGCCGATCCCTCGACGAGATACCGGCCCCGGTCCAGGCGGCCACCGAGCGTGATATCGAGCAAAGCGGAGCGCTCGACCTGTCTGATTTCCTGAACCGGCGGTTCAGCGGTGTGTACTTGAACGAAATCCAGGGGAATCCCGTACAGCCGGATCTGAACTACCGCGGCTACACCGCCTCACCGCTGCTGGGGACGCCCCAAGGGATTTCGATCTACATGGACGGAGTGCGCCTGAACCAGCCTTTTGGCGACGTGGTGAGTTGGGATTTGATCCCGCGCATCGCCATCCAGGAGACCACCTTGATGCCGGGTTCGAATCCAATGTTCGGCCTCAATACCCTGGGCGGCGCGATCTCGCTTCAAACCAAGGACGGCCGCAGCAAGCCCGGGACCTCGCTCCAGTTGAGCGGCGGAAGCTTCGGACGCAAGGTGGGCGAATTTGAGCACGGCGGTTCCACTTCCGGCGGACTGAACTGGTACCTTGCCAGCACTCTGTTGTTCGAGGACGGGTGGCGTGAGTCTTCGCCATCGAACGTCCGCCAGTTCTTTGGAAACATCGGCCGGCAGGGCGCGAAAACGGTCCTCGGGCTGACGGTGGCCTACGCTAACAACTGGCTGATCGGCAACGCTTTGCAAGAGCAACGCCTGCTAGCCCGCGACTACGCGAGTGTGTACACCAAGCCAGACATTACGGCGAACCGCGCCCCTTTCTTCAATCTCCGCGCGCGGCACAGCCCGAACGGGGCACTGACGTTTTCCGGGAACGCGTACTACCGCTATATCCGGACCAACACGCTGAACGGCGACATCAACGAGGACTCGCTTGACCAGTCGGTGTATCAACCGAACGCCGCCGAACGCGCGGCCCTCGCCGCAGCGGGCTACAGCGGCTTTCCCACGGCCGGTGAGAATGCCGTCAACACGCCCTTCCCCTCCTGGCGCTGCATCGCGCAATCGCTGTTGCGGGACGAGCCGGCCGAGAAGTGCAACGGCCTCCTGAACCGCTCCAATTCCAGGCAGCACAACTACGGTCTGTCCGGGCAGATGAGCTGGTTCGGTTCGCCCGGGGGCAAACGCAATCAATTCACCGCGGGCGCCGCCTACGACCGCAACAAGGTAGATTTCGCGCAGTCCACGCAACTGGGCTATCTCAATCCCGACCGCAGCGTCACGGGTGTCGCCTCCTTCGGCGACGGCGTGACCGGAGGCGATGTGGACGGAGTACCATTCGACACCCGGGTCGACCTCAATGGGAAGATCAGCACCGGGAGCGTGTACGCCACCGACACCGTTTCGGTCGGCAGTCGCCTGAACCTCGTGCTCTCCGGACGGTACAACCGGACGACCATCAACAACTACGACCGCATCCTGACGCAGGCGGGCCCGGGCTCCCTCACCAGCCGAAACGTGTTCGACCGGTTCAACCCGGCGGCCGGCCTGACGTTTAAGGCTGCCGGTTCCGTGAACGTCTTCTTCGGGTACAGCGAAGGCAATCGCGCGCCGACGTCGATCGAACTGGGATGCGCCGATCCGGAGCAGCCTTGCAAACTTCCGAATGCGATGGCCGGCGACCCCCCCCTCCGCCAGGTGGTCACCCGAACCCTGGACGCCGGGGTACGCGGAGGACTGGAGAAGAATCTGCGATGGAATTTGTCCTGGTTCCGCGCGGACAACCGCAACGACATCCTGTTCGTCGCCTCGGAACAAACCGGCTTCGGCTATTTCAGGAACTTTGGCAAAACGCTGCGGCAAGGGGTTGAAGTCGACATCAACAGCCGGATCTGGCGCGTGAACCTGGGCGGCGGGTATACGTTTCTCGACGCAACGTTTCGAAGCCCCGAGGAGGTCAACGGCACGGGGAACAGTACCAACGAAGAAGCGGAAGACGGGATCCCCGGCGTTGAGGGCGCGATTGAAATCAAGCCGGGGAATCGGATTCCGCTGATCCCCCAGCATCTGTTGAAAGCCTACGCGGACATCGAGGTCACCTCCCGGTTTCTGGTCGACCTGGGCCTGGTGGCCATCTCGAGTTCCTACGCGCGCGGCAATGAGAACAACCTGCACAAGGCCGACGGCGCCTATTATCTGGGCCCTGGTACTTCTCCTGGCTACGGGGTTGTGAATCTGGGCGCGCGCTACCGCGCGCATCGGAAGTTGGAGGTATTCGTCCAGGCCAACAACCTGCTAAACCGCAAGTACTTCACGGCGGCACAACTGGGTCCGACGGGATTCACCAGCACTGGGAATTTCATCGCGAGGCCATTTCCTCCGGTGAATGGGGAATTCCCGTTACCACAATCGACCTTCTTCGCGCCGGGTGCGCCGAGGGCCGCCTGGGGGGGAATACGAGTGCGGTTCTGACCCGCTATAGGCGCCACAAAGTTAGGCGGACGGCGTTGTATCCTGATACCTTCATGAACTTCAGGTCCCTGTCTGTCGCTCTGGTGGTCTCCCTTTGTCCCGCTTTGGCCCAGCCCATCGCCAACGCCGAGCTCGATGGGCTGGTGCGGGCCGAAATCGGCTCGCTCGATGCGCTCTACCGCCACCTTCACGCCAATCCGGAGCTGTCCTTCCGCGAGAAGGAAACCTCCGCGCGCATCGCGCAGGAATTCAAAACCGCGGGCTTTGAGGTCACCACCAACGTCGGCGGCTACGGAGTTGTCGGGGTTCTGAAGAACGGACCGGGGCGGACTCTGCTGGTCCGCACCGACCTCGACGGGCTTCCCGTCGAGGAGAAAACCGGCCGTCCCTACGCGAGCAAGGTGCGGACGAAGAACGACGAGGGCATCGATACCGGAGTGATGCATGCCTGCGGTCATGACATTCACATGTCGACGGTGGTTGGGGCGGCCCGATTGCTGCCGAAGCTCAAGGATCGTTGGAGCGGCACCCTGGTGGTGATCGGCCAGCCCGCCGAGGAACGGGGCGGCGGCGCTCTGGCGATGTTGAAAGACGGGCTGTACACACGGTTTCCCCGGCCCGGCCTGGCGCTCGGCGTGCACACCGACGCCGCTCTCGAGGCTGGCTACATCGGGTATCGCGAGGGCTTCGCCATGGCGAATGTCGACTCGGTGAATCTGACGGTGCGAGGCCTCGGCGGGCACGGCGCCTATGCCCATGCGACCAAGGATCCCGTCGTCCTTGCGGCGCAGATCATCGTATCCCTGCAAACCATCGTGAGCCGCGAAGTCAAAGCCGTCGATTCGGCGGTCGTGACAGTCGGTTCGATTCACGGCGGCACCAAGCACAACATCATCCCGGACGAAGTGAAACTGCAGCTCACCGTGCGTTCATATTCGGAGGAGACGCGGGAGCAGATTCTCACATCGATCCGCCGCATCGCCCATGGGCTCGCCAAAGCGGCGGGCATTCCCGACGACCGGATGCCGGTGATGCAGGTGGTGAGCGAGGACTTCACGCCCGCCACCTACAACGACCCGGCCTTGGTCAAGCGGATGGTCGCCATGTGGAAGAAGTTGATGGGCGACGACAAGGTGGTCGAACGCGATCCGGAGATGGGCGGCGAGGATTTCTCGCGCTTCGGCAAAGAGGAGCCGAAGATCCCCATTTTCCTGCTGCGGGTGGGCACCGTCGACGCGGAACGCATCGCCGCCGCCAAACGCGGCGGGCCGCCGCTGCCGTCCCTGCACTCGCCTCTGTACTGGCCGGCGCCCAGCCCGACCATCGAAACGGGCGTGAAGGCCCTGACGTCCGCCGCTCTCGAGATCCTGAAGAAGTAGCTCAACGGCGGCGGACGCTGATCACCGCGTTCGTCGGAGACGAGATGCCGCCCATGGTCACTACCACGGGCAGATCGCCATCCGGCGCATTGGCCGGAATTCGGATGGCCACCTGGCACAAGGCCGTGAAATCCGGCGTCATGGCGGCGCCGAAGTACTCCGCCTCGGTGCCGCCCACCGTCACCCGCACCGCATTGACCACAAACCCGGCGTTGACGACAACTTGACCCGCGGGGGTCGGCGGGTTCGTCGGACCAAAGCCCGTTCCCCACAGCACCACGACTTCGCCGGGTTGGGCCGAGACGGTCTGGGCACCCTCGAACGTGCCGGGGCGCACGCGCCACTGAAAGTTGTCGGCGCTGGTGGCGACCACCTGGTTTCCGGGCCATAAGAAAAATCCCGGCGCGAATTGCTGCATCTGTGCGGTCGCGACCTCACTGGTCTGCGCGCCCACGGTCACCGTGACCGGGACAGAACCCACCGCGGGGTCATCCGGCGCCGCGACGTTCAATTGCGTCGGGCTGATGTAATAGAGAAACGCCGGCCGCCCATTGACGCTCACGCGAACGCCGTCCATCGACGTCGGATAGCTCCCGTTCACGATCTCGTCGGGCCGATTGACGCGAGTGGTGCCCGCGAGGTTCGAGCCCTTGATGACAATCCACGTGTTGGGCGCGATCACCGGCGCGAAACTGCCGCCCTGCTGAATCTGGCTGATGACGGGCCGCGCCTGGGTGGCCACGGTCACCTGGACGTTCAGGCTCAGGGACGGATTCGTCGCTCCGGGTGCGCTCACGACAATCGCGCCGCTGTGAACGCCCAACCCCAGCGTGGCCGGATTGACCGTGACCGTCAGGGTTGCCGGAGTGGTGCCGCTCGAGGGAGAGACGGACAGCCACTGCGAGACGATGGAACTGGCCGAGAACGAGATCGGTGCGCCCGTGGAACCCAAGGCTACGGTCTGGCTGGCCGGTCCACTGCCCAGCGCGATATTGAACGCAACTTGCGCCGGGTTTGCCGTCAGCGTCGCCGGCCCGGCCGACAAGGTCAACGTGACATTGACCGTGACCGGGCTGTTGGAGGCATCCTGTGAGGCGATGGTGATCGAGCCGTTGTAGGTACCGGCGGCGAGGTTCCCCGGGGTGGCCGTTACGGTCAGGTTGGCTGGGGTCGTTGACCCCGACGGCGAAACCGCGAGCCAGTTTCCTCCCGATGCGGTCGCGTTGAAGATCAGGGGCGACCCGCTGGAGGTGACATTCAGGGTGGCCGTTCGCGCCGCCGCGCCCACCGCGGCGGCGATCGACACCGACGGCGGACTGACCGACAGCGCGGACGTTTGCTGGCCGCCGGTGACCGTGAACGAAACCGATACGCTGGCCGACACGGGACCGCTGGGCGGATTCGCCGTGAAGGTTACCGACCCGCCATAGGTTCCCGCGCTGAGTCCGGAGGGATTCGCCGTGATAGTGGCGGTCCCAGGTGTCGAGCCGCTCGAAAGCTGAACCGCGAGCCAGCCCCCCCCTGACTGCGTGAACGGCGTCGCGCTGATGGTCGCGGAACTCCCGTTGGACAACGAGTACCCGACGGACTGCGACGACGCGCTGCCATTCACCTGTGCGGAGAGCGAGAGCGACTGATTCGTCAGATTCAACTGAATTGATGCAGCCGGATTGATCGTCACGGACACCGAGGCGGTCGCCGGGGCGCCGCCTCCTGTATCGGCAACCTGAACCGTGAACGACGAGGTTCCAGCGCTGGTGGGAGTGCCGGTCAGCGCGCCGGACGGGGAGAGCGACAATCCCGCAGGCAGCGATCCCGTAAGGACTGACCAGGAATAGGTTCCGTTCCCTCCGCTAGCAGTGAATGCGAACGAATACGGCACACCGACGGTCCCGCCGGACGGATTGCCGGACGTGATCGATATCGGCTGGGTTGGCGCGGCGGTTACGGTTAGCGTCAGGGGCACCGCGAGCGGACTGTTGGACGTGCCGGCGGCCGTGACGCTGAGCGATCCGGTGTGGGCTCCTACCGAGAGTCCGGCAGGATTGGCGGTTACGGTTACGCTGCCGGGCGTGGTGCCGGAACCGGGCGAGACGGAGAATCCCGCGCCGGAGGTCGCGGCCTGGAAGGCGATGTTGCCGCTGCTCGTCGACACCGCTACCTGCGCCGTCTGGGCGGCCGCGCCCTGCTGGATGGTGAACGACAGGCTCGGTGGCGCCGCCGAGAGTGAGGGTGTTGTGGCGGGAGACACTGCCAGCGTGACGCCGACCGTCACCGGGCTGTTGGTCGCGCCGGAAACCGCGACGGTGATCGCCCCGGCGTAGTTTCCCGCCGCGAGG
>JBJXGR010000233.1:0-7128 GCA_046160045.1 Bryobacteraceae bacterium | reverse complement strand
GCCGGCCCCACTTAACTGCGCCAGAGTTTGCTCCCAGACACGTTTCAATTCCGGAGTGATTCTTAGTTCCATTCCCAAGCTTAGCATGGAGTTCGCCAATTGGCGATTTATTTATGGCCGAGTCCCTTGGTCTGGACCCATATGGCGGGACCCACGCTGCTGTTCGAGACCCGGGTCGGCATCACCCGGCGCGTACCGGACCAGGTGGCGCGCACGCTTTCGACTCCCGAGTTGGTCTCCGCCATGGGTTTCGAGCAGGTTGGCTTCGGCGGGCTGCCGGGCCAGGGGATCTCCGGTTTCCTGGGGATCGGCGGCGGACAGTTGTTTTCCATCCCCTTCACGGCGTGGCAGGGGGAGGAGAAGGTCACCAAGACAGCCGGCGCCCACTACCTGAAAGCCGGCTTTGGCCTCTTTCGCTATCGGCTGGATATTGCCTTGAGCGCAATCGGCGGCGGCGGCCGCTCCTATGACGGCAACCTCACACGCCAGATCAATGCGCCGTCTTCCACCAGCGTCGAGCAGGCCATGGCTCAGTTCCTGCTGGGCCTGCCCAGTTCCATCAGCGGCACGAACATCGACGCCGGCAGCGACCGTTTCCGCCCCAGAGGGAATTCGTATTACGCCTTCGTCCAGGACGACTGGCGGGTAAGCAGCCGCCTCACGTTGAACCTTGGGGTTCGCTATGACTTGTTGTTGCCGCCCACGTTCTCCAATGGCTTCGGCGGCGCTTACTTCGACCTGAAAGATGGCACTCCCGTTTACGTCGCGAACGCCAAGGTGCCGGAGGGTTGTTGCCCTTATGCGACCCGCCTTTCGCCCCGCAAGGGGCTCTATGAGCGCGACCCCTACAACCTCGGCCCTCGTCTCGGATTCGCTTATCGGCCCTTCGGCGACCGCTTCGCCCTGAGGGGCGGTTACGGTGTCTACTTTGATAGCGGAATTCAGGGCAACGTGGCTTTCGGCGCGGCACTCACGTCGCCTTTCTCGCGAGCCGCGTCGATTCTGGTGGACCGTGACGAGAAGAACCCGCGGAATTTTCTGCCGATCAACTATAACGTGATCGTGGCTCGAGGCAGTTTCCCGACGCCGGCGGCGTTCACCGGTTTCAACCAGGACTTCAAAACCGGAATGGTTCAGCAGTGGAACCTGAGCATCGACCGCCAGTTGACTCGCTCAACAAGCCTCAGTCTGAGCTATGTCGGGAATAAAGGCGACCGGCTGCTCGATGTCGGCGTTGCCGTGAACATCCCTACCCCGGGACCCGGAGCGGTGCAGGCCCGCCGCCCATTCCCGCTGTTCGGTTCGGTTCTCCAGTACTCCAGCTACGGACGGAACCACTACCATTCGCTTCAGTTCCAGCTCAAGCAGAACCTGGCGAGGGGGTTCTCCGGTTTGTTGGGATACACATGGGGCAAGTCAACGGGTGTTTTGAATGCAGGCAACGGCAATGCTTCTCTGCCCAATGCCTTTTATCAGAACCAATACGACCGTCAGGCGGACTATTCCGTGACGTCGGCTCATGTTCCGCACCGCGTGGTGTTCAGCGGCGTTTACCAGGTGGCGCTGCCCGCGGAGAGTTTGTTTCCGCGGGCGCTCATTCGCGATTGGCAGATCGCCGGCGTGTACACGATCCAGAGTGGTTTCCCGTTCTCCCCGTTGCTGGCCGCGGACATCGCCAACATCGGCAGCGACCGCAACAACCCGCGAGCGGACTACCTTGGAGGCGGCAGCCCAAACTTGTCCCGGGATCGGCGCAACACCAGCCGGTTCTTTCGAACCGACCTCTTCGCGAATCCCGCGCAATTTACCTTCGGCAACGCCGGCCGGAACATCCTGACGGGCGACACCACCCAAAATGTGGACTTGGTGATCTCGCGCTTTTTTCCCATTCGGGAAGACCACCGGATCGAATTCCGCGCCGAAGCCTACAATCTGGCCAATCGCGTGACGCTGGCCTTCCCGAATTTCCGCCTCGGCTCTCCTGGCTTTGGTTCGGTGACGGCGCAGCAGAACTTCGGCAGGCAGATTCAACTGGCGCTCAAGTACTCATTTTAGGGAAGGTATGACAAGATGATCTTTCGTTGCACGCTGGCAATGGTCTTCTCGGCAGCCTGTCTGGCGGAGGCGCCAATCGAGATTGGAACGCGCCTGGAGTTGTTCGTAGACGACGCCTTGGTCGCCGCCGTTCGCGGACTTACCTTTAAGCTACACGAGCCGCGCCCGGCCGACGTCGCGATCCGGTTTGACGCCCCTTGGGAGGGCAACGGCAACCATTACGTGACCGTCTTCAAGGACGGCGACCTGTACCGTATGTACTATCGCTGCGTCCCAGGCCGCGATATGGAGGCCAGCGGAAAGGGATGGGAACTCAACGCCTGCTACGCCGAAAGCCGCGACGGCCTCCACTTCACCAGGCCCACCCTCGGTCTCATCGACTTCCGCGGCAGTAAGGCGAACAACATCGTGTTCTCGGGTGGCAAGGGCGCGTGGAATGAGCCTGCCGGCAACTTCACCCCGTTCCTTGACGCCAACCCTTCCGCCCTCCCGGCGGAACGCTACAAGGCCACCGGCGGCATCGGCAAGGGACTCTACGCGCTCGTGTCCCCGGATGCCATTCACTGGAAGCTGAAGAGAGATGGGCCCATCATCCCCCAGGAGGCCCGCCCCAAGCCCAACAACCTCTTCGACAGCCAGAACGTCCTCTTCTGGGACACCGTCCAGAAGCAGTACGTCGCCTATCTGCGCGACTCCTATCCGAGGCCCGGCACCGGCGAGATGACCCGCGGCGTTCGCCGCTCGACTTCTCAGGACTTTGCGCACTGGAGCGATCCGGAATGGCTCGACTATGGCGGAGCGCCGGCCACTCAGTTTTACACCAACGCGATTACCCCTTATTACCGCGCTCCCCACATCTACTTCGGCTTCCCGATGCGCTTCCTGGCCTTCCGCAACGCGGAATTGCCTAAGGAGTACGATCCTCTGCGCGGCAAGGGACTCACGGACTCCGTCTTCATGAGCAGCCGGGACGGCATTCACTGGAGCCGCCGCTTTTTGGAGGCCTTTGTGCGCCCGGGTCCCGATCCGCTCAACTGGACCGACCGCAACAACACCGTTTCTCTGGGCCTGGTCCCCACGGGAAGTGGCGAAATGTCGGTTTACTACTTACAGCACGTTCGGCTGCCTTCCATCCATATGAGGCGCGGAGTGCTCCGCCTGGACGGGATTGTCTCCATAAACGCACCGTACAGCGGAGGCGAACTCGTCACCAGGCCATTCACGTTCTCCGGCCGGCGCCTAGTGGTGAACTACGCAACCTCCGCGGCGGGCAGCCTTCGGGTAGAACTCCAGGACGGCGACGGCAAGCCCCTCGCCGGCAGGGCACTGAAGGACGCCCACGAAATGTTTGGCGACTCGGTTCGCCAGGCCGTCGCGTGGGACTCGGGCTCCGATGTCAGCGGCTGGGCAGGGAAGCCGGTGAGGCTGCGCTTCGTCCTGAAAGACGCGGACTTATACTCCTTCCAGTTCCAGGAGTAGGCCGCGGCCGCCGGGACACCGACGGTGCGCTTCGTATCAGGTTTCGGTCTCGAGTACCCTTTGGGAACGGAACTGATCTTCGAAGTACGCGACGCGGACGAAGGAGGTTTCTGCGCGCGCTCTCTCGATCATCCCATCTTCACAGAAGCGGACACCTGGAAGGAACTACGTGTCAACGTTCTGAGGCGACATCGCTTCACTTCGAAGATGGCATGGGATTCTCACCGAAGTTGCGCAGACGAGATCGGTCACCAAGAGTCCTTTGCGGAATGGGTCTGACAACCTTCTCCCGGAACGTTGAGTCGACTCGAATCACCCGCGTAACAACTGAATGGCGCTCGACAAACCGTCCCGTTCCCGCCCAGGTACGGCGGGCGCCGCCTCTTCCGCCTTGTCCCCTTCACCCGGCGCGAGGAACAGATTCGCCTCCAGGCCATGTTGCCGGGTGTAGAGATCCCAATATCGCCCCTGCTGCGAGAACAGAGTCGAGTGCGTGCCGCGCTCCAGGATCTCGCCGTTCTCCACTACCAGGATCTGATCCGCCCGCCGGATCGTCGACAGCCTATGCGCGATGACGAACGTCGTTCGCCCCTTCATCAGGTACGCCAGACCTTCCTGAATCAGCGCTTCCGATTCCGAATCCAGGCTCGACGTGGCTTCGTCCAGAATCAGTATCCGCGGATTGGCAAGAATCGCCCGCGCAATCGAAACCCGCTGCCGCTGCCCGCCCGACAGCTTGACGCCGCGCTCGCCCACGATCGTGTCGTACTTGTCGGTGAACCGTTCGGCGAACTCATCCACGCGCGCGATGCGGCAGGCCGCCATGATTTCACCCTCGGTCGCGTGCGGGCGCGAGAACGCCACGTTTTCGCGAATCGTGCCGTCGAACAGGAACGTCTCCTGCAGCACGACTCCCAACTGCGTCCGGTAGGAGTCCAGGCGCACTGTCGACAAGTCGACGCCGTCGACCCGGACGTGGCCTTCCTTGGGCGTGTGGAATGCCGCTACCAGCCCGATGATGGTCGACTTGCCCGATCCCGACGGACCGACCAGCGCCGTTACCGTGCCGGGTTCGGCGCGGAAGGAGACGTCTTTCAGCACAGTCTTGCCCTCTTCGTATTCGAAGCCGACGTTATCGAACTCAACCTGGCCCTGAATTGGACCCAGCGGATGCTGGCGCCGGGGGTCCTGGTCTTCCGGCCGTTCGCTCAACACCTCGCGGGTCCGTTCCAATCCGGCAAACGCTTCCGATAACTGCGTGCCGATGCCGACGATCTGAAAGACCGGCGCGGTGAGAAACGCCAGAAAGGCGGTGAAGAGGGCGAAGTCGCCAAGGGTCATCGATCCGGCGGCGATGTTGCGGGCGCCAATCCACATCACCGTCGACCCCACCACACCCAGCAGCACCGTTGCGCTGAAACTCATGAGCGAGATCGAGGTGAGCGACTTCAGCACGTTCTCGAGAAGCCGTTCCACCCCCTGCGCGAACACGCCCGACTCGCGCTGTTCGGCGTGATACCCCTTGACTACGCGCACCCCGCCCAGCGATTCGGTCAGGCGCCCGGTCACCTCCGCCGTAATCTTGCCGCGCTCTTTGAAGATAGGGCGGATGGTCTTGAAGGCTTTCGCCAGCGCCCCGGAGAAAGCCAGCAGAAACAGGAGGGTAAGGCCGGTAAGCAGGGGGCTGATCCAGATCAACACACCCAGCGCCAGCACCGCCGTCAGCAACCCGCCTGCGAACTCCACCAGGCCGGTGCCGATCAGGTTGCGAATGCCCTCGACATCGTTCATGATGCGCGAGACAAGCGTCCCCGACTTGTTCGCGTCGTAATAGGAGACGGGCAGCCGTCCGACATGGTCCTGCACCTTGCGGCGCATCTCGGCGATCAGCCGCTGCGCCGATTTCGACAGCAGTTGCGTCAGCGAGTACGACGTCACGCCCTGGATCGCCGTGGCGATCAAAACCGACAACGCCAGGGGCGTCAGGTATTCGAAGTTCTTCTTGTTGATGACGTCGTCAATCAGGAACTTGGTCGATGCCGGGAGCACGAGCCCCGACACTCGATTGACGATCATGAGCACGAAACCCAGGGCCAGCACGCGCCGCCTGGGCAAGACCAGGGAGCGGATATCCGGCCACAGCGTCTTCAAGCGGGCAGTTGGCAAAGACATAGGATCCGTCTTTCCATCCTAGCGTCATCCCGGCCGGCCGCCGCGCGCGCTGTTACAATGGCCAATTGCGCGAGGTGAGAAATCGATGAGAACCCCCTGGGTGGAAAAACGCCTGAACGATCCCGTCCGAACGCAGATGTATTACGCGCGGAAAGGCATTGTGACGGAGGAAATGCACTACGTCGCGCGCCGCGAGAACCTGTCCCCCGAACTCGTTCGCTCCGAGGTGGCCCGCGGCCGGATGATCATCCCGGCTAACATCAACCATCGCAACCTGGAGCCGATGGGTATTGGAGTGGCCTCCCGGTGCAAGATCAACTCGAACATCGGCAATTCGTCGGTGACCTCCAACATCGACGAGGAAGTGGAGAAGTTGAACTCGTCGGTCAAGTACGGCGCCGACACCGTGATGGATCTCTCGACGGGCGGCGACATTCCCCGCATTCGACAGGCGATTCTCGATGCATCGCCCGTACCGATTGGCACGGTGCCGATTTATGAGGCGCTGAGCCGCGTCCGCCGCGTGGAGGATCTGAACCCCGGCGTGATGCTCGAGGTCATTCACGAGCAGGCCGAACAGGGGGTCGACTACATGACCATCCACGCCGGCGTGCTGGTGCAGTACATCCCGCTCACCACCAAACGCATTACCGGTATCGTCAGCCGCGGCGGTTCCATCCTGGCCGAGTGGATGGTGAAGAACCACAAACAGAATCTTCTCTACGAGCATTTCGACGAAATCTGCAAGATCTTTCAGAAGTACGATGTGAGCTTCTCGCTCGGCGACGGCCTTCGCCCCGGTTCCATCGCAGACGCGAGCGACGAGGCGCAGTTTGCCGAATTGAAGACTCTCGGCGAATTAACCCGCCGTGCCTGGGAATACGACGTGCAGGTGATGATCGAAGGGCCCGGCCACGTGCCCATGGACCAGATCCAGATGCAGGTGGAGAAGGAAAACGAGGTGTGCCACGAAGCGCCGTTCTACACGCTCGGGCCGCTCGTCACCGACATCGCCCCCGGCTACGATCACATCACCTCCGCCATCGGGGCGGCGATGATCGGCTGGTACGGAGCGTCGATGCTCTGCTACGTCACGCCCAAGGAGCATCTCGGCCTGCCGAACAAAGAGGACGTGAAGGCGGGGATTATCGCTTACAAGATCGCCGCGCATGCCGCCGATGTCGCCCGCAAGCGGCCCGGCGCGCGCGACCGCGACGACGCCCTTTCCCGCGCGCGCTACAAGTTCGACTGGAACGAACAATTCCGGCTGTCGCTCGACCCCGAGACGGCCCGCTCGATGCACGACGAGACGCTTCCGCAGGATGGCTTCAAGGAAGCGCATTTCTGCTCCATGTGCGGGCCGAAGTTCTGCTCGATGAACATCTCGGCGAAGGTGGAATCGTTCACCGCCGAGGAAGCGCA
>JBJXGR010000232.1:0-11937 GCA_046160045.1 Bryobacteraceae bacterium | reverse complement strand
CGATTGAGCGGAGACTTGCTGACAAAGGCGCTTCCCTGAACGAAGAAACGCAACGGCCAATCGGTGCAGTGGCGGATTCCGATCCGCGGGCTCACTCCCACCAGGAACATCGAGCGCTTCGCCGGCTTCTCCACGCGCAGGTCCCCGTGGGTGAGGTCGCGGCCGTTGTGACGCCGCGTGATGTCCATCGCCAGCGTTAGCTTGCCCGGGCCGGAGCACAGGTCTTGCTCGCGGTGCACTGCCGGCCGGCGGGAGAACATTCGCTCGATCCCCGCGACCGGCTCCAGCGCGCGAACCAATACCGCGCCGGGCGTGCCGTCCGACTCCGTGACCACGTTGAAGCACTCGTACATGCCGTAGATGAAATACACGTAGGCGTGACCCGGCGGCCCGAACATGACCTGCGTTCGGGGCGTCCGCCCTTTCGACGCGTGGGACGCCAGATCGACGAGGCCCAGGTAGGCTTCGACTTCGACAATCCTCCCGGCCGTGTCGCCGTGCACCAGGATCTTGCCCAACAGATCGCGCGCGACCTCGGCGGTTGGGCGCGAGTAGAACGTGCGTGGCAGCGTGTTCAACCCAGCCCTTGCTCCTCGATGAACCAGGGGTCTTTGGTGCGCTTGCGGAAGTCGCGCACCTTCTCGCGCATTCCGGCGAGAAGCTGTCCGTGCTCGGGATCCAGGACGAGATTCGTGGTCTCGAACGGGTCGTTCGCAAGGCCGTACAGTTCCTCGCGCTGATGGTGCAACACGTCCGCGGTTTTCCGGACGCCCATACGGATATCACCTCGTGCGCGGATTCCTTGCCAGGTGGGCGACCCGAACAGATCGCTCGGCAGGGGCATCTGGAGTTCGGGAAACAGGAACCGGATGTATTTGTGCGTGCGCGTGCGAAGGCCCCGAAACGGATAGTAGTTATTGATCTCGTGAAAGGTGTGCGAGAAGAAAAACTCGTCACGGTCCGGCGGCAACTCTTGCTCGAGAATGGGCACCAGGCGTCGGCCGTGCATGCCATACGACGGCTCGGGCAGGCCCATCCAATCAAGCACCGTGGGTGCGATGTCCGGCCAGTGCACCAGCGCCTGGCTCACTAGGCCCCGGCTTTGCGCGAGGGGCGACGAGATGATCAGCGGCACGTTCAGGCCCGTATCGTAGAACGAGGCCTTCGCCCCCGGAAACGGCATGGCATTATCGCTCAGGTAAATGACGAGGGTGTCTTTGGCGCGTCCGGACTTTTCGAGCGTCTCGAGAAAGAGACCGATGCCCTGATCCAGCCGGTCAATCGATTCGTAGTATTCCGCCAACTCCGCGCGGACTTCAGCGTTATCAGGCAGGAAGGCCGGCACCGGAACATCTGCCGGAGCGTATTTGCGTTTCCGTACGTTCGGCCACGGCTTATCGTTGCCGAAGCCCTTCCCGGCGCGGTGCGGATCGGAGAAGCCGGCATGCAGGTAGAAGGGCTTTCCGCCCGCTTGCTGCAAAAACTTCCCGGCGCTCTGGGCCATGCCGTGCACGTCGCGCGCGTCGGCGCCCAGACCACCGCCAACCACGAAGTCCCAGGGATAGACAGACGGCGGATTCACGTGGAGCTTGCCGATCAGGCCGGAGAGTGCCCCGTTCGCTTTGGCAATGCGCGGCACGGACTGCACCCACTGGTGGGTGTGGAGATTGTGCGGCGCGTGCGCGTGGCCGAACTGGCCGTTCGCGTGGTTGTGAAGCCCCGTGAGCAGCACCGACCGGCTGGCGCTGCAGGATGCGGTGGTGCAGAAGGATTGCGTGAAACGCACGCCCCGGGCGGCCAACCGGTCGAGGTTCGGTGTCTGAATGACGCGATCGCCGTAGCAGCCGGCGATGGTCGAATGGTCGTCGCCGATCAGCAGAAGGACGCTGCGCGCGCCCGGGCACGATTGAGAGAGAAGGGGCGTCGCGGCGGATGAGGCAAACTGGCGGCGGGTCATCTCTCGACTCCTCCGGTCTTCGCCGACCTCAGGTCAATCTCGAGTTGCTGGCACTTCTTATAAAGATGGCTGCGCTCCAGCCCGAGCGCCTTGGCTGCCTCCGTCATATGAAACTCATGGCGGCGCAATTCGGCCAACACCGTCTGGCGCTCGTACGATTCAACCCGCTCGGCGAGCGTGCCGGTGGACGGTGGAGGCGCAGCGTTGCGCGACAGCCGCGGTAGGGCTTGCTCCACGTGCGCGGGGGTCACCTCGTCTTCGGCCAGCAGCATCAACCGCTCCACGACGTTGCGTAGTTCGCGGATATTGCCCGGCCAAGGATAGCCGCGCAGCAAGGCCAGAGCCCGCTCGGAGAAGGGCGTAGGCCGCCAGCCATTCTGGTCGGCCACCTGGCGGGCAAAATGCCGCACCAGCACGGAGATGTCGTCCAGGCGCTCGCGCAGCGGCGGCAAGCGCAGGGGGTAGACAAACACCCGATGGAACAAGTCCTGGCGGAAGGTCCCCTGCTGTACCAGCGTTTCGAGATCCCGATGCGTGGCGACGATGACGCGCACGTTCACGGCGACCGCGCGATCTCCGCCCACCCGCTCCACCTCGCCCTCTTCCAGCACCCGCAGCAGCTTGGCTTGCATCGCGAGAGGCATGTCGCCGATCTCATCGAGGAAGAGCGTGCCGCGATGCGCCTGCTCGAACTTCCCCGCGTGTCTCCCGGCCGCGCCGGTGAACGCGCCCTTCTCGTGGCCGAACAACTCCGACTCGATCAGCTCGGCGGGCACGGCGGCGCAATTCAGCGTGACGAACGGCCCGTCGCGCCGCGGGCTGTTGTCGTGAAGAGCACGGGCGACCAGTTCCTTGCCCGTACCGGTTTCGCCCAAAATGCACACGCGCGATTCACTCGCGCCTACTCGCGCGATCTGGGAGAGCACCGACTGCATCGCCTTCGAAGATCCCACCAGTTCGTGCTTGCCGAGGCGGCGGCGCAATTGGCGATTCTCGTCTTCGAGCCGCCGGAGCTTCAGAACGTTTTCGACGGTCAGCAGCAGTTTGTCGGTGGAGAGGGGCTTCTCCAGAAAATCCACCGCGCCGAGGCGCGTGGCCTTGACGGCGGCTTCCACGGTCGCCTGGCCGGAGATCATTACCGTGGGCGTCGTCACGCCCAGCGCCTTCATCTCTTCGAGCAGCTGGATGCCGTCTTTTCCCGGCATCACCACGTCGGAGAAGATCAGGTCGAATCTCTGGGTCTGGACGAGTTCCAGCGCGCGCTGTGCGTGATCGCAGACGGTCGCCTCGTGCCCGGCGAGGCGAAAAGCACGGGAGAGCGAGGCCAAAGTGTTCGGGTCGTCATCGACCAGCAGCAGATGCGCCATGATTCGAGTCTGGCAGATCGATGCGGAAGGTTGCGCCCCCGCCCGGCTGGCTGTCCACGCGGATTCGGCCGCCGTGATCGCTCACCACCGACTGAACGATCGCCAGACCAAGGCCTGTGCCGTGCAGTTTGGTGGTGTAGTACGGCGTGAAGAGCCTGGCACATTCCTCGGGAGTGAGGCCGCTGCCGGTGTCGGCGACTTCGATGGCGACGCCTTGACCGGCGCGCCTGCTGCGAAGGGTCAGCGTCCCGCCGCCGGGCATCGCGTCGATCGCGTTAAGGGCGAGGTTTTGAATCGCCCGCTTGAGCTGTTCCGGATCGGCTTGGATCTCCGGCAGCACCGGATCGAGGTCTTCCGATAGCCGGATTTGCTGCTTCGAAAGCTGAGGTTCGATCAGGCGCGCAACGGAGCCCAGGATCTCGTTGATGCGCACCATCTGTTTGTGCGGCGCGGGCATGCGCGCGAAGTCGCTGAAACTGGCCACAATGCCGCGCAGGTTCGCCAGTTCCTCGAGCAGGGTTCGCGTGCTTTCCTCGAACACCTCGTCGAACTGCGCGGGATGAGCGTCGCGCGCGCGCCGAAGATTCTCCACCGTGATTTGAAGGGGAAAGAGCGGGTTCTTCAATTCGTGCGCCAGACGCCTCGCCAGTTCGCGCCACGCGGCGACGCGCTCGGCCTGTAGCAATCGCTCCTTCTGCTCCAGCAACTCGCGCGTCATCTGGTTGAACGACTCCGCGAGCAGGCCGATTTCGTCCTTCGATTCGACTTCGACGCGGGCCGTCCAGTTTCCACGCGCCACTTCGCCGGCGGCGGTGGCCAGCGCTTCCACCGGTCTGGTGACGCGCTCGGTGGCCCACCATGCCAGCAGCAGGCCGATGACCACGCCGCCGAAACCCGCTGCTACGCCCAAGGCGGCCAGAAAACGCTGCAAGGCGAGCGCTTCGGCGCGCGAGATCGCGACCAGCAGAACGCCGGCGACTTCCCCGCCGCTGGCCGCGAGCGGCCTCGCCTGGACGCGATCCTCCCCTGCGACGCTCCACACTTCACGGCGGTCCCGCGCGGCCTGGAGAATCAGCGAACCGAAGCGGGCCGCATCGGCCGCGCCGCCCGTCAGCAGGGCCGGGTTGAACTTGTCGCCGGCATTCCGGTAGAGCATCACCCGCATTCCGGGAGGCAGGGAAAGCGATTCCAGGAACCGCTGGTCCAGCCGCTCGCCGGCGAGAAAATACAGGGCTCGATCGCCAACCCCGGCACGGCGTACGACGACGAGGCTCAGGGTGGGCCCGTCCGCGAGTTCCTCCACATGCAGCACGGCTCGCCCCAGCGGCGCGCGAGGCGTCCACTCGTCGGTGTAGCCAAAGCGGGCCGGCCAATGCGCCGACGATAGAATCCGCCCGTCGGCCGCGACAATGGAGAGCATTCCGGCGTTGGCCGCGGCGGCGAGAGCCGTCGCTTCGTTCACGAGTGCGGACGGGTCGGCATCCGGCCGCTGCCAGTCGACCATCAACCGCCGCGCCGTCTCGCTTTCCGAAAGGCGAAGCGCCAGTTGCTCGACCGCGGCCGAGCGGTGATCGAACTCGCGGCGGAACTGGGCCGCGAGCGAATCGATGCGCTGCTCTTCACTTTGCGCCAGGGTCGAGCTGATGGTGGTTCCGGCGACCACGCTCACCAGCGCCACCACGACCAGCACGGTGATCGCGAGGATCCAGAACAACCGCGTGCGGAACCTCATCGCGGCTCCTTCGAGGGTGGGGCCTCCAGCCACGCGTTCTCCAGGATCCACTGCCCCCACGGCGTCACGACGAATCCGTGGACTCTCGAGTGGATCACCGCGGTCTCCACGGCGTGCACCAGCGGAATCACCCGGTAGGAGTCGAGGATCTGCCGCTCAGCCTCGGGCGCCGTCGCGGCCGGAACCTCCACGCGCAGCGCGGCGGCGAGGTCCACCAGGCTTTGCGTGGGGCGAATCGATGTCAGACGGACTCGCACCAGGCGTGCATCGCCGGGCATGCCGGGGGCCGGGGGCCGCACGAGCAGATTCACATCGCGGGCATTGACCGAGACGCGTTCCGCAATCGCCTTGGCCAGCAGGTCGATGGGATCGTATGCCAGCGTGAACGCAGGCCGGTTCATAGGACCCAGGCGTTCACGGGCCAGCGCGAGATCGCGCGGCCTTGCGAACAAGTGCGCAAAGCCGGAAATCCATTCCGGCAGCAGACTGTACGCAGGCGCTCCTTGCCGGTCGAGCAGTGCCTGGTATATTGAATCGCGGTCGATCGCCAGCGACAGAGCCTCCCTCGTCCGAGCGTCAATGGACGAGCGCCCTTCGAACACGATGGCGAACAACTCCACGGGACTCGACGGCAGCGGCGCTGCCCCGGCGATTCTGACGCCGGGCGGCTGTTCCACGACGTCGAGACGCCCTAGCGCAAAATCGTTCGCCTGCTGCCGCCGCGGCCTTCCCATCTCGATTTCGATGGAGTCGAGAAACGGTCTGCCGTTCCGGTGATTCTCAAAGGCGGTCAACACGGCGCGGCGGCTCGGTTCCCACGTGATCACGCGAAAGGGTCCGGTCCCCACCCACTGCGTGCCCTGCCGCCGGGAGATCGAGTCGGCTGCTGACGCCAGTTCCTGCGGCAACAACGGATCGGCCCGGGGCACCCGGATCTCCAGTTCAAAATCGGAGACAGCCGCCGCGGCCCAGCGATGGAGAGCGGCCGCGGCTACCGAGGCGTTCAAGGGCGTTCCGTCGTGAAAGGTCACGCGGCGGCGTAGCGTAAAGCGCCAGCGGCGGTAGCCTGGATCGCTGGTCCAGGATTCGGCAAGCTGCGGCCGCACGTTCCCGTTCAGGTCGATGGTGGTGAGCCGCTCGAACACCAGGGGCGCGATCCGTTCGAAGGCCTGGTTGGCATCCGCCGTCGAAGGATCGAGCGAGTCGGTCCATTCCTGTAAGGCCACACGCAAGACTCCGCCATAGCGCGGGCGCACCGCGGCGCCGGCGAGGGCGAGGCAGGCGCTAGCGAAGACAGCGAGCCGTAAGGCGGTAGGCGGCATAGGTTCCGGAAGAGCGATTCCTGCTGACGGCGATGACGGAGGCTCCCGACGGCCACAAGGCGGTAACCGGGCCCGGCAATTCGAAAGGTTCGCTCACGGGCTCGAGCGAAGGAGGGCGGTAGGCGCGAAGGGCATCGTTCTCCTCCTGCCCGCGAAAAGATGAGGCAACGATCCATCGGCCGCACGGGGAGTCGATGGCCGCGAGATCATCCCCCAGCACGCGGCCACGGGAATCCCGCCGCGTGGAGTATCGGACGCCGGACGATTGCGCGACCGTGTAAAACCCGCCTTCGAAGTAGTTGGCGCCCGCCACCGGCAGTGCGTCAACGCCGTCGAGAGGCCAAGGCTCTACTTGGTCGCGGCAGTAGAGACCGGGGATCGACTCGCAGGTGCCGTTGAACACCAGCGCCTTCACTCCGGTTTGCGTCGAGATCAGGCGGCCTCGCGGATCTCGCGGCGAGGGCCGCGAAAGCGTGAAGTTCATCGATTCCGTTCCGGCGCCGGTCCGGATCAGGAGGCGCGCCGGCTGCAGGACTACGAGGCGCTCCGGTTCAGCGAGCACATCCAGAATCGGGTTTACGTCTTCGAACAACAGGGTCCGTTCGAGTACGATCGTGGACGCGGTCGCGGTGGCATCGGAGAGCGGCTCAGCGGCGAATTCGTGCACTACCAGGCGGCGTTCCTGGTCAAGATGGAGGTCCGCGGTCCAGACCTGGCGGGTCAGGCTGGAGGAGAAGGTGATTTTGCACTGGCGCGCGCCTGGGGCAGTTGCGGCAGGCAGGCCTCGGGCCGCGAGTTCCCGCGAGAGGGCCTCGCGCAACGTCGTGCTGCCTGAGAACTGGAAGTAGACGGGTGCGGCACCCGCCGCTTGGGCGATCTTGGCCGCGAACGCCCGCATCTCCTGGTCGGCGCCGGCGGCGGACAGCGCGAGCGCGGTCCAGAAAAACATGACGGCGGGCGCGACGCGTTGCACGACGATATTGTCTCAGAGTGGCCGGTCAGAGACGCCGATTTCTCAAGCGGCAGCTGACATCTATTGCGCGTTCCGATGAATCGAGGGACATCAATTCGCCATATACACTGGAGTTGTGACGAGCCAGAATATCGCGCGCCACAACGTCACCCCCCCAACAGGCCGAGCAGGCTCTTTCGAATGAACCTATCGATTTCGATTACGACGTTGTTGAAGGGGAGCAGCGCTGGACCATCATTGGACATACAAATGACCTGCGCGTGTTGTTGGTCGTTTGGACTCTCCGCGGCGACATGGTCCGCGTAGTCACTGCGCGAGAAGCTTCCATGCGCGCACGGAATAGCTATCCGCGCGAGAAAGGATTTCCCGTATGAAAAAGCTGGTCGTTCCCAAATTCGAGACGGAGGCAGAAGAGGCCAGGTGGTGGGATGAGCACATGGACTCGGTGGAGGAGAACCTCGTTGAGGCGATAGAGACGGGTACGGCCAGACGCGGTGGACCCAGGCGCATCCTCGAGGAGCGGCAGAAGGCCCGCGCCTCGATAACGGTGCCGGTGACACCCGAGGATCTCTCAGCGATTCACGATCTGGCTCAGAGAGAGGGTAAGCCCGACGAGGTCATCGCGGGCGCCCTACTGCGCGACGCGGTTCAGCGGCGAGTTCGCGAGAAGCCAGTTTGAGTTTCGCGCGGAAGCGCTATCCCCATCTACCGCGCCGTCGCCGTCGAGTCCAGCAAACCCTTGATGTACCCCACCGCCCACGCCGTGGAGGCCGGCTGCAACTCCGGATCGTCAATTATCTTCGGCATGTGGTCGGGATTGATCGAGCCGCGATAGCCCGCCGAGCGCAACGTCACCAACGCCTGCCGCATGTTGAGGTCGCCCTCGTCGAGAAACACTTCGCGGTAGTGCGGCACCTTCCCTTTGACCGCGCGAAAGTCAATGTCGAACAGCAGCTTTCGCCCGCCGAAATACCGGATCAGTTCCAGCACGTCCGCGCCCGACTCGAACATCGTGCCCAGACACAACAGCACGCCGTTGTACTCGCTGGGGACGATGTTGACCATGCGAACGAGTCCTTCCCGGCTGTTGAGAACCTGGGTCACGCCCCAGTGTTTGGCGATCGGCGGATCGTCGGGATGGCACGCCAGCTTCACCTTCGCTTGCGCCGCGACCGGGACCACCCGCTTCTGGAATCGCGTGATCCGGTCCCACATTTCATCCGCCGGGATGGCGCCGGCCGGCGCCTCGGTGACCTTGTTGGCCAGTTCCTCGTTGAAGCCCTGCAACTGCGCTCTTCCGCGGCCTTCAGTGTCCTTGTAGTAGCCCGGAAGCCAGTAGCCGGAGTACTGGTGCAGCTTGTTGGTGACGATGGCGCGCGAGACCAGCAGGTTGAGATTCAGCATGGGAACGCCGGCGCGGCCCATGGCCTCGATGGTGCGGCACACGTTGTCGAGTTCGGCCTCCCATCCGGGACGGCCGAGCAGCAGGGGCCCGGCGTTACGGCGCGTGTTGAGATAGATGCTGGCCAGCCGGATGCCGAATTCGTCCAGGCGGCGCACGACGCGCCGCAGGGAATCGGCGTCCAGGTGGCCGTTGGCGTCGTAGCCGGGAATCGTCGTGTCCACCACGCGCAGATGGCGAACTCCGATCTGCCGGATATACCGCAGCCGCCGCTCCTCGAGATTGCCCACGGTCAAGGTGACATAAATGGGATCGTTGCTTTCGCGGCCAAACGCCAGCGCGGGGGCCGCGGCTGCCAGGCGAAGAAGGTCGCGCCGGTTCATATGGTTTTCTCCGTCATGTTGTCGATCACGTTCCAATCAAGATCGATGCCGAGACCCGGCTTCTCCGGCATCCGGACCATGCCATCTTCGATCTTCAGCGGGTTCCGGATGAACGGCTGGCGATCCTGCTCGAACGGCCGGTGGCACTCCATCACCGGACAATTCTCGATTCCGCCGTTGACGTTCAGCCCGCAGTAGCCCCACATGCCGCCCTTCGCGATGTGGATGTGCTTGCCGAAGCACTCGGCCAGATGCGCGAGCTTGATGAGATCGGTGATGCCGCCGCTCAGTGGATCGCTGGGCTTGATGCCGTCTACCTGGGTGATCGCGATGAGCTGCGAATAGGCGTGCAGCTCGAACGGAAAGTACTCGCCGGCAATGACCCGGATGTCGAGGGCGTCGGCCACCTGCTTCAGCCCAAGGTAGTCCTGATCGCGGATCGGCTCCTCCAGCCATTGATAGTCGTACTTCTCGAGCACGCGCCCGACCTTGATCGCGTCCGACACGTCATAGGTCTGGACGGCGTCGTGCATCAGGTGGAAGTCCGGCCCCACGGCGGCCCTCATCTCCTTCGCGAGGTTCATCATGAAACGGGCGCCTTTGTAGCAGTGGTCTTTGGCGCCGAGGTAGCCCTCGGCCTTGGCCTGCAACGCGTACTTCAGGTAGTGCTCCACCCGATCGCCTTCCCTGCCGAACGTGCCCGATTGGGTCTTGTAGCCTGGCACGCGATCGCGGGACGCGCCGAGCAGCCGCCAGACCGGCAGGCCGAGTTTCTTTCCCGCGATGTCCCACAAGGCGGTGTCGACCATCCCGCGCAGACCGCGGGGCAGCCACCGGAATCGTTCCCAGTGCAGCATCTGGCGCCAGAGTTTCTCTCGCTCCATGGCGTCCGCGCCGATCAGCAGGTCGCGGAGGGGAGGCTCGAGCAGAAGACGCGCCATGTCTTCGGTGATGTCGTTCGCCCAACCCTCGATGCCCTGGTCGGTGAGGATGCGTAGCAGACCGATGCCGCCGCGCAGAAAATGAGTCTTGACCCCGGTGATCCGGACTCGATCGGCAGCCCGCGCGGACATCGCGCCGGCCAGTCCGAGGGCGAACAAGTCACGCCGTCGCATAGCGAGAACGGTATCACCCCGCGGAGCGGCCCAGCAAGACCCGCATCTCCTCCTGGAACTCGCGCTCGGATCCGGTCAACTCGCCGACCGTCTCTCGCACCACCTCGCGGAAGGTCTTGCGCGCCCAGTGAAGGTAGTTGGTGACGTCGGTGGCCGCCAACTGGAATTCCTCCGCCAGCGCGCGGTAGCTGAGCTCGGGGCCGCCCTCCAGGTCGTACCGGAGAAACAGGCGGCAGTGCACTTCCTTGCCCTTGGACGCGCACCGGGCTTGAAATCGCGACAGGGCGATATCAAACACCGACCGTACCCATTCGGAGTGAAAGAACTGTTCGACGTTGAAGCCGGAGTCGACCTCCAGTTCGCGCAATTCGCCTTCGGCCGTCTCGAACTCGAGCGGCAGCAGCGTTGCGCCGCCTCCCCTCTTTCCCCGCCTCGACCGTTCGTGCTCCGACGAGCAGAAGCGATCGAGACAGACCCGGAGATACGTGCGGAAACCGCCTCGCGAAGGATCGTACGAGGCGAAGAACTCGCGGTCGACTGCCCGGGTGAAGAAGCCCTGCGTCAAATCTTTGGCGTCCTCGTTGGCCAGCCGCCATTTCAAACGGAGGTACTTGTACACCGGTTTCCAATACGCGGCGAGCAAGGTCTTCTCAGCGCGGCGGCGCTCGGCGGGATCGTTGCCGCGCGCTGCCTCCATCAAGGTGTGCCGTGTCTCGGGAAAGCGTGCTGCCGGGCCGCCGATAGCCGTATCGGGATCCACGGCTTTCTTATGAGGGACGCGGCTGCGGCTCTTGCTTCGAGTCTTTGATGCCGGCCTTTCGCAGCCAGGTCATCATCGGACACCAGTCGCTGAACGCGGACTGGAACAGGTTGAGCCCGACAAAGCCCGTAAAGAGGAACCATGCCGGGTGCACGAAATATCCGAGCGCGAGGCTGATCAGCACAAACGCTCCGGCGATCATTCGCAGATACTGGTGAACTGTCATTCCTTTGTCTCCGCCGTCCTACGCGGCCAGGGTCCTCGCGCCCGTCCTCAGATTAGCCGGTGCGTCTCCAACGGTTGGGACATCGTTTCCGACCACGAGAGCTGACCGTCTCCCAACGCCTTCGGGCCATAGTTCTATTCGCTGCCGGCAACGTGATGCTCGGGGTTGAGATCTCCTACTGAACGACATCGTAACACCGTTACTTCATGGCAACGAAAGGGGCTCGCGGCGGGGCCGGGATGGCGGAGAGGGAGCGGCGGAGACTACCTGGAAACGGCTAAACATTTCCAGGTTGTTCAGGCGGCTACGGCCATTGGATGAGTCGCTTCAATACCGGTGTAGCGCGAGAAGTCATCCACATTGAATGTCAGGAGACTGGTCACTCCGTGGGTCCGCATGGTGGCGACAAGCCGCGCATCGTGGACTTTGACCCCAGAGACGCTGTGTTCCACGACGATCCGTTTCCACACCGAATAGACCGCGGGTGTATCGGGCAGCAGCATCAGGAGGCTTTCGATCTTGTCTACTTCGGCGAGGACGGCGGGAATCGTCAGGCCCAGGCCATTTCTGTCTCTTGGGCGAGTCGCCACGTTCCAAAACTCGGCGACATTCTGGAGAGCGAAATAGACGGGTGTGCTGTCCGCAAGGAGGCGGAAGACCGCTCGGACGGCTACGTCGTGTTGGGGATGCAGCGGCTCGA
>JBJXGR010000231.1:0-9902 GCA_046160045.1 Bryobacteraceae bacterium | reverse complement strand
GGGGTCGCCATCAGAAGTCTCGGCTCCTTCCCCAAATGGGAGTGGTCGGTCATTGGTAACGACCAAATCATTGGTGCCAGGCACCAGTTCCCAAAGCCATCCAGCCAAACGGTGCCAGGCACCTCTTCTTGGAGTAATTCTTCAAAACCCGTGTCCTCTTGGGGCGCACTGTGCCGCTTTCGGGATGAACCCTTCCCCTTTGGCCCGTCGTTTGACCCGGGAACCGCCATAGGAAGTCTCGGCTCCTCCCCAAGTGGGAGGAGTCAGTCCTTGGGTCACGACCCGAAATCTGGTGCCAGGCACCAGTTCCCAAGCTATCCAGCCAAACGGTGCCAGGCACCTCTTCCGGAGCACGCCCTCAAGAACACGTCTCTCCCCGGGGGACCCACTTTGCCGCTTCGGGACGGAACGCGCTTCCCAGTGGTCCCTCGCTTGCAGTAAAGACTCCGTGCCGCGACCGCGCCGCAGCTTCCGTTACTCCAGCCTCTACCACGTCGTCCAACGCGGCAATAAAGGCCAATTCGTCCTCCTCGACGATCAGGACTTCCAGTTCAGCCTCAGCCTGCTCTTCCGTAAGGCCGTCCGATACAAGGTCATCGTCCATGATTTCTGTCTCACTCATACCCAAGGCCATTGGTTGCTCCAACCTACCACCAAGGACGGGATCTCCAACCTGATGCGCGACATGCAGTCGCAGACCTCCAAGTATATGAATGCGAAGTATAAGCACCGGCCTTGGAAGTTCTTTGTTCCCTTGGGGACTGATGACCACAAAGGCCGAAAGTGGTGGCGCCGGCAGGGTGACTTCCCAAAGGGTGGGGTCAATTGGGCCCAAAGGTTCTTCGCCACCGAACTGGAACCGGCCGAGTATCTGGCGATTCGGGCGTACCTCTACAACGGACCGGTTCGAGCGGGAGTGTGTCTGAGTCCGGCGGATTACTGTTGGTCCGGCACGGGTTTGCGCACGATGCGTCCGGAGAGTTGGAAGCTGTTGGAACCAAGCCCTTGGACACCCGTGAGCGTGTTCGTGCCGCCGGAGGGACCTGGACCCGGTCAGGTCGACCTGGAGAGGATCTTCAGCGAGGCGTCGCGAAGCCGGGTGGCGTTTGGCAAGCTGGTGGCGCGTATTGGAATGAAACGTCCGCTGGCGGCACCGTGCCGGAGTGAACCAAACGGGATCACAATGGAACAGATGGCCAACCAGGCCTCGTTGCCCAGCGGCCCGTAATGACTGGGTCAGGCCATGGGGGGAATCTTGCATAAGACGGCGATGGATCTAATGGCCTGGACAGGCGGTCAGGGATCCCGCTTGGAGTCTTTTGGTTGAGAGATAGCCTTGCCCGGGCCTGAGCCAGACTTGCCCGTTCCGCGCGCCTCTCAAGTTTGAGACTTTGTCGTCTTCAGCTCGGCCATGACGCCGCTGACCAGTTCCTTGGCGTCGCTGATCGCCTTGCTGATGATCTGGATGTCCATCGCCGGCTTTCCCGGCTGCCGCGCGCTCTGGCAATAGACGCCGTGCTGGCCGACCAGGACGAGCGCATCGGTGAGGACATCGAGCGTCACAGCCAGATGGCCGCGAGCCTTGCCCATCATGAATTCGTGCTTGTCGAGTTCGTCGCGGCGCTCTTCGTAGACCGTCATCCTTCGAGAGTACCGCGAGAACCACTACAGGCAGGACATTCGGAAGCCGATGCGTTTCCGAAGGAAGTTCGTGCGCCGGTCCGGCGGCAGCGCCAGCGCGCGCCGGATCTGCTCGACCAGAGCCCGCTCGCTCTCCTGCCGCAGCGCTTCGAGTTTATCCTTCCTGCTGTTTTTCTTTCTCACGGCGGGTCGCCTCCAGGGTCTCCAGCACCGCCCGGTCTCGAGGCCGTCCCGCGGCCTTCTTGCTTCGAATGATGTCGTCAAGACCGGCCACCAGCAACGGCATCCCGTCAAAGTCCACCCGCAGCGCCCGACTCCGCAGGCTGTTGAAGGACCGCACTCCGTGGATGGTCCCCATGAAGTCAACCTGCAGCAGGTCCTCGTCACGCACCACGCGGAACAGGTCCGAAGCGGGATAATACGGCCTCATCACCACCGCATGCAGACGCTCGGCCAGCACTTTGAGTTTCGCCATGTTCCCGGGCGTCTTGCGGAACATGAAGTCAAGATCCACGGTCGTGACCGGCGCGCCGTGAATCGCCGCCGCGGCGTTGCCAATCAACACTGCGTCGAGATCCAGTTCTTTCAACAGCCTGGCGACCTCCGCCAGTATGGGGCGCGCATCCATGCTTCCAGCATAAGGGGGAATCGCGGCGCGAAGTTCCGGCCCGTCGTGGCGCGGCGACCGCGATCGATGTACAGTGACTCAAGTGACTTCCGCACGCCTCCTGTTGAGTTTGGTTGCGGCACTGCACGCCTCTGCAGCGACGCTTGACGAGTACCTGACAGCTCAGGCCATGCGGCACTTGCAGGAACGCGGAGCGCGGGTGGCGGCCCTGCGCACTCCGCAGGAAATCCGGCAGCGCCAGGAGGAGATTCGAACCAAAGTGCTGGCGGCCCTGGGGGGATTCCCAGCCGCGAAGACCAACCTGAATCCTCGAATCACAGGAACGCTCGAACGCGGAGACTACCGCGTCGAAAAGCTGCTCTTTGAGAGCCTGCCCGGGTTTCATGTCACAGCGAACGTCTACGTCCCGAAGAATGCGAAGCCTCCGTACCCCGCGGTGCTCGGCGTGGCCGGACACAGTTCGAACGGCAAGGCTTCGTCGACCTACCAGCGTGGCTGGATCGGCATGGCGAAGCGGGGAATGCTGGTGCTGGCATACGATCCGCCGGGGCAGGGGGAGCGGTCCGAATACCTGGATCCGTCGGTGGGCCGCTCACGCCCTGGGATCGGCGTGCCGGAACACATCATGGCGGGACTGCAGTGCCTGCTCACGGGCGGGAACATCGCCCGTTACGAACTCTGGGATGGCGTGCGCGCGGTCGACTACCTGCTGACGCGCGCCGACGTCGACCCCAGACGAATCGCCGTGGCGGGCAACTCTGGCGGCGGCACCCAGGCTGCCTATCTCGCCGTAGTCGAACCGCGGTTGGCGGCGGCAGCGCCCTCTTGCTACATCACCTCCTGGGAAACGCTCTGGTCTCGCCCCGGACCGCAGGATTCCGAGCAGGTGTTCGCAGACTTCCTGGCCGACGGCTTGAACTTCGGAGACTTCCTGATCGCCTTCGCGCCCAAGCCGCTCAAAGTCCTCGCGGCGATCCGCGATTTCTTCCCGATCGACGGCGCGCGGGACACGTTCGCCGAAGCCAGGCAGGTCTACGGAAAGCTCGGAGCGGAAGACAGGATCTCCTTCTTTGAATACGACGACCCGCACGGATGGAGCCGGCCCCGGCGTGAGGCTACGTTCCAGTGGTTCGAGCAGTGGCTGAACAACCGCGCCACGGACGGGCACGAGCCGGAATTCGACACCGAACTCGACGTCGAACTGGAGGTAACCCCGACCGGCCAGGTGGCGACTTCTTCCGGAGGCGAGACGGTACAATCGCTCAACGCCAAGGTCGCCTCGTCGATCTACCCGAAGAGATCCGCCTCGGCGGTCACAGATGCGGAAACCCTGCGCACGCTGGTCGCGAAACGGCTTTCGCTCAATACCAATCGTGGCCAGCCAGCCGTGTTGCGCGAGAGCCCGAAGACGTCCGCATTGTTCCGCGAAACGGAGTTGGTCTTCGGCACCGAAGAGCAGATGGAATTCCCCGCGCGCGTGCTCGCCCCGCTGACCGCGGAAGGCAGCATGCCCGCGATTCTGTATCTGGATCCCCTGGCCTACGGTCAGACCGGCGACGCCGCGGTCCTCGCCCGCCTGGGGCACATTGTCCTGATTCCCCGGCTGCGCGCCTGGCAATTCTATGCGCCGCAGACGCGCGGCTACAGCCCTGCGTATCAGACCGCCATGCGAGCGATCCTGGTCGGCCGGTCGCTGCTGGGATTTCAGGTCCATGACGCGCTGCGTTCACTGGACTATCTGAAGTCGCGGCCGGATGTCGATGGGACGCGGATCGCCCTCTTCGCCAAAGGAAACGGTGGACCGGTGGCGTTGCACACGGCCCTATTTGAACCAGGCATTCGAAAAGTGGCGATTGAAGGCGCGCTGCCTTCGTTTATGGCGATTGCCCAGGCGAAACAGCATGAGGGCGTGATCGACCTCATCGTGCCCGGCATCCTGAAAGACTACGATCTGCGCGATGTGGCGCGGCTGATGGCGGCCCGCGAATTCTGGTTCGTCGAGCCGCGAACTCCTACAGGTACGCGGGCGCCGATTCCTGAAGCCCAAGCCGATTTCCCCCGAGCGAAGGTCCGCTACCGGCCGGAATCGTGGCCCTTCGAGCGAGTCTACGGCAAATGGCTCCGCGTCCTCTAAAAGTGGCCTGTGGGCGGTCAGTCGTTGTCTTCGTCGCGGATTTGTCCCCGGATTTCTCCTCCAGGCCACTTGCTCGAGTGCACGTTCGCGTAGGCGAAGCCGGCGCGAATCGCCCGCAGCGCTTCGGCAAACTGGCCAGCGTCTACTCCCTGTCCGGACGGCCCCACGACATCGGCCGCCGTAACGGTGCGAGTCACCGAACCGGAAACCGGACACACGGGCGTACCCGCGGGTCCGGGAACTCCCGCTGTCCCGCACAGCCAGATCATGATGCCGCCGTTAACGCTCTTCTGGCCGAGATGGATGTGAGCCATCGTGACCGAGCCCTCGAGGTCCGAGTACGAAATCTCATAACGCAGTTCCGTATTGGCCGGGTTGACTCGTGCCACGAAATCCCCTCTCGCGACAGTTGAAACCGCGGGAACTTCCTGGAATCCGGAGAGGTTTGCGTGAACCGACCTTGCCCTCGAGTCAGCCACGGCGAGTCCTGCCAGCGAGAGGCAGACAATGCATCCTGCAGTTGCGAGTGTGCGCATATCGAAAATGTCCTTTCCTGGTGTTTATTTGCCCTGGAACAGAGCATCTCCATGATGGCGTACCCCGCTGGATGCAGAGTGTTAATTCCTCCTCTCCATCTGGTTAAATTTAAAAGTAGCGTCACGCGTCGGGCTTCACCTCGAAACGCCGCAAGCGCAGCAATCCCCGATTTTCGACGGCAAGGCCGAAGTGACAGAAGCCGAAGATCTCCTCGATCCCCAGTGTGACGCCCGGCCCGTCATTGACGCGCAAGGTCGCGGTCCTTCGCGCAGTGTCCACACGCAGCCGGACCGTCGCCATCTCTCCTGGTGATATCCTTCCGCACGGCTTTTCGTCCTTCACGGGGTAGGCGGTGAACTGATACTTTGTCCGCCTCGCCCGGCTTTCTTCAGGCACACGCGTGGTGGCCGCGCCGGCGCCGGCGAACACCTGCCCTCCGGCTGTGATGCGGACTCGAAGGCAGGCGGCGGAGGTTTCTCCCGGAGCGAGAAACGTGTCGTGCCAAAGAAGACTGGCGTCGGGCCGCTCGACCGAAAACTGAACCGTCATTTCGCCGGCATCGAGCAGAGGGATATTGCGGGTCAACCCGCTGGCCGGTTCCAAATGCTTTTCGGTGTGCTCCAGTTCCAGCGTGCCGCCCGGAGCCAGCCAGTCGACACCCGGCACGCGATTGTCATCCGGAATCCGTTCCACCCACCCGTTGCGGCCCTCGCGCAGGTCGACCGCCACAGGCCTGCGCCGCCACCACGATGGCTCGATGCGTGCCATCACGGCACGGTTGCGGCTCCAGGACCCGCGATTGTAGGAGACCAGCAACGCGCCGTCGGGCGTCTCCTCCAGAAACGGATACGTCACGTGGACTCTGGGGGTGTTCGGACTGCGCGCGAAATCGACGTGATCGATCTCGCGAAAACCGTGGAAGCGCTTGCCGTCTCGTGTGGCGGCCAGCACCAGGCTCTGGCGCGCGTAGACGTTCTCGACATGATTGTTCCAGACCAGGACGATCTCACCGTTCTTCATCCGCAAGAGCGTACCCGGGGCATTGCTCGACGGAAACTTCGAAGGCTTGGCCGCCTCCCAAGTCTTTCCCCGATCACTCGAAAAGCTCTCCCAGAGGTAGCCGGTCTGGGCGCGAATGACCATCCACAGGCGGCCGTCCGGCAACTCCACGATGGAAGGCTCGGTGGCGCCGCTTTCAAACCCCTCGCCGCCAACCGAAAGAGTGCTGGGCGATCGCTGCCACGTCCGCGCATCGTCGTCGGAGAACAACACCGACACGACAAACTGGCCCTTGTTCGCCGTGAGAACTCCAAACGGATACAACACTCGGCCGGAGGAGATCTGGACGGCCGAGAGAACATCGCTCACGTAACGCACGCCCGTGGGCAGCGGTTGCGGTTCGCTCCACGTCCGGCCGCCGTCGGACGAACGGTGAATGTGAGGGAGATTCAGCGATTTTGCCGGATCGCCCGAAGGGTCGTACCCCGAATAGCGCACGAAGATGTGAATCAGGCCGCCCGAGCGAAGCTGCAGCGCTACATGAGGCAGCACGCCGTAAGTGGCGGAACCCTCGGTGACCAGCCGGGGTTGGCCCCAACTGAATCCGTTGTCTTTTGATTCACGCACGACTGCGCGGGTGACCGGAAATACCGCCTCGCGATGGCGCAGGGTGAAGAACTCCGGCTCGTGCGTAAACCAGAGGATTCGCCCATCGCGAAGGGTCACTACAGGCGCTCCGCGATCCGCGCGATTTCCGGTGTCCAGGGTGTAAATGTGCCTGGTCTCTTCGCCGGATACCCCCGCCTTCGACATCACACTCGCCAGCGGCCCTGCCGCGGTCCCCAACAGCCATTCGCGTCGATTCCATTTCATAATGGGTTGCCGGTAGGATTGTACCTTATGCTCCGTTCGGTCCCCCTCCTCCTTCTCGCTTCATTGCTTTTCGCGGAAACCCATGACTTCAAGCCCAGGAACTACTCGATCGTATTCACCGGGGACGCCGAGCCCGCTCTGCGGATCAAACCCGGGGACATCGTTTCCACCACCTGCGTCGATTCCAATGGCGACGACGAGACCGGCAAACACGTGACGGAACCGTACAACTCGCTGACCGGTCCCTTCTACATCGAGGGTGCGCAACCCGGCGACACACTGGCCGTGAAGCTGGAAAAGATCTGGCTGACCAGCCGCCGGGGCCTCGCCTCCACGCGGCTGTCGGAGGCGTCGGTAACACCGCAGTACCTGGTTCGCTCGCAGTTCAAATCGAAAATCTATTTCTGGGATTACGATCTCGAGTCCATGACCGCCTCAACCGGCGATCTGGGCGAGCGGATGAAGACCTTCAAGCTGCCCTTACGGCCGTTTCCGGGCTGCATCGGCGTCGCGCCGGCATGGCGTGAGTCGCTCTCCTCGATCATGGCCGATAGTCATGGCGGCAACCTCGACTACAACAAACTGGTGGAGGGCACAACCGTGTACCTGCCGGTGCATGTTTCCGGAGCGTTCTTATTCCTCGGTGACGGACACGCCGCGCAAGGCGACGGCGAGGCGAGCGGCGGTGCGGTGGAGACCACCATTGGCGTTCGATTCCGCGTCGACTTGCAGCCCAGGAAATCGATTCCCTCGGTCCGCGCCGAATCGGACGAGTTCTACATGGCGATGGGAATCGGCAACCCGCTCGACGTCTCGTTCCAACGCGCCACCGCGAACATGGTCGACTGGCTGACCAAGGACTTCGGGCTCAGCAATGAAGAGGCGCATGTGTTGATCGGGACCACGGCCCGCTACGACATCGCCGCGGTGGTCAACCCTCGTGGGGCGGGGGTGGTCTGCAAGATCCACAAGAAGACGCTGGGCGAACTTTCCGGCCGGCGCTAGAATCCGTCCCACACCAGCGCGGGGAATTCACGGGCAGCCGTGAATCCCAGTTGCTCGTACAGATCGATCGCGCCCGTGTTGGCCGCGGTCACGGTCAGGCTGCACCGGCGATAGTCCAGTTCCCGAAGCGTGGAAAGAGCGTTGCGCACGAGTTCGCGGCCCACTCCCCTGCCTCGTGCATAAGGCGCCACGCAGACCTGTGTGATGTGCCCGGTGTCGCCCGCGACGCTCGAAGTCAGCAGCAATCCGCAGGGCTCCCCGCAGGCCGGATCGATGGCGAGAAACGAGGCGCGGCTGAGGAAGGTCCCGCAGCCCGGATACTGGATGATGTTGAACAGAAATCGGCGCGCGCCATCGAGCGACCGGTACTGGTCGTTGATGTTGCCGTCGATGTGTCCCACGTAGGACTCGGCCAGCACTTCCGCCGCCACTTCCTGATAGCGGTCCTGCCACGGAACGATCGGAAAGGGAGCCCTCGATGGCCCGGCGATGCCCTGCTGAACCTGGGCGACCATGAACCGCCGCAGGTACCGGTGCAGGTACCGGCGCCCCGGAAGCCACGCCACGGGTTCGTGCTCCATCATCATCAGTTGGGTCTCGATGCGGCAAACGCCAGGGGCGTGCATGAGCAGTTCCACCGCCGCCGCTAGCAACCGGTTCTCCGAGTGCGCATCGCGATGCCCGCTCACCACGTAGAGATCGCCGATCAACCCTTTGGGATCGTCCGTAACGCAGTAGGTGTAACCGACGACTTGGGCGCCATCGATCAGGGCGAAGCCTGTCAGCGCCTGCTGATCGACAAACCGCCTGACCAGGCTGGCCGAGGGCGTGAAGTCCCAATCGTACCGCTCGCGCCAGCACCGCACCTCGTCCTCGAACAGCGGATCGAGAGCCGACGAGCGCAGAAAGCGTAGATCGGTGAGTCCGGCTCCCGGTATGGGCTCGGCGGCCATCGCACCCTACCGCAGCACGCGCACCCGATGGGTCTCGCTGTCGCCGATGTAGAGGACGCCCTTGCGATCGACGAAAACGCCATGCGGCCGCGACATCTTGCACTTGAGCGGGTCTCCGTCGGGTCCATCGCCCCGCTCGCCCGTTCCGATCACCGTCGTGATCACACCGGTCTTCAGGTCGATTCGCCGAATCGTGTGACTTTCCGTGTCGGCGATATAGACACTGTTGTCCGGAGACCATGCGATGCCCTTCGGGCCGGAGAGCTTGGCCGTCTTCGCGCTGCCGCCCTCGCCGGTGAATCCCTTCTCCCCGGTTCCCGCGAGGTGGTAGATCTTCTTCTCCTTCGGGTCAATGCGGTACACAGCGTTCCCTTCCCGAAGCGCCAGGTACAGGTTGCCTCTCGGGTCCAGATCCAGCGCGCGAGGCCCATTCAGAGGCGTGCCTTCGAGGGGTGCGCCGTCCGGCGTCGGCTTCTTCTCGCCGGTTCCCGCCCAGGTGGTGACATTTCCGCTTTTGAGGTCGATCTTTCGGATCCGGTGATTCCCGATGTCGCAAACCAGCAGGTTGCCTTCCGGGTCGAACTGAATCGAATGCGGCTGCCGGAACTGGGCTTGCCTGCCCGGGCCGCCATCTCCGGCGAACCCCGGCTTGCCCGTGCCGGCCACCGTGGAAATCGTCTTGGATTTCATATCGACCTTTCGCACCAGGTGGTTCTGCATCTCGACAAAGTAGAGGTCGCCGGCCTTGTCGAAGCGGATTTCATAAGGCTGATTGAGCAGTGCCTGTGTCGCGGGTCCGCCGTCTCCGGAGTAGCCCATCTTGCCGGTCCCCGCCACGGTAGAAATCGTCCCCTTCTTCAGATCCAACCTGCGGATCACATGGTTGTCCACCTCGCAGAAGTAGAGGGCGCCGTCGGGACCGATGACCAGACCATACGGATTAGCCACCTGGGCTTTGACTCCGGGCCCGCCATTGCCGGAGTATCCGGCGACTCCGGTCCCGGCGATAGTGCGCACGGTGCGGGCTTTTGCGCCGGCATTCAGTGCGGGCAGCAGGCATGCGATCACGAGAAGGAAGCAGCGCATAAGCGGATGTGACTTGCAGTATACTTCGGCGGGCCCGGCTTGGGGG
>JBJXGR010000230.1:0-8845 GCA_046160045.1 Bryobacteraceae bacterium | reverse complement strand
TGTCTATGAAGTGGCCGTGGAGGAAATGCTCCTGAAGACGAGCACCTTGACCGCGCCCTGGACGGTGGTGGAAGGCAACGACAAGCTTTGGGCGAGGGTGAAGGTACTCAAGACGATGGTGGACATCCTCTCGCGGGAGTTGGACTACGAGCCCGCGGACCCTCTTGGGGCCCCGCCGCGGAAGAAGAAGGCGAAGTAGTCGGCAACTGGCCGGCCGCGGCGATTCACGTCCGCCCGGCGGGGAATGGCGGCCGGCAACACGGCATGCTCCGCCTCGCGAGTTCCGGGCACCGACGCGAGAACGTGCGATCGGGGGTGGGTACAGGAGGCGTACTTGCAGATCCGAACTTCGGAACCATCGGCCCGAGGTCAGGGAGCAGTCAGAGCGAGTACCGGCGTGGAAGAACAGGTCGCCGCCGGTGTTGGTCTGGGTGAGGAGGTGCGTCCCGACAATCGGACTCAGCATCGGCGCTCCCTCGACCACGATCAATGAGTGAATCCCTCTACCCTATGGCGAGAGCCGCAGTCTCAATAACCCGGCACCTGTCGGCGGCGCAGTTCGCCAAGGACCAGAAGGACGCCATCTCGCCAGTCGCGTCCCAGGGCGGCCGGTTCACGGTGTCCGGTGAGGTTTCGGGAAGCGTGCGTGACTCCAGATAGGCCGCCCTGTTAAGTTCAGTCAGGCGCTGAGGAGCGTCTGATAGTGAACCGGAAAAGCCCACCACCGATCCCTGAAGCAATCTCGCAGTTGCAACGCCAGTTGGACCAGTTTCGCAGCACTCAGCCGCGACGGACGAAGCTGCCAGAGTCCCTGTGGCAGGCTGCGGTCGAACTGGCCCGGCAACACGGCATTTATCCCGTCGCGCATCCGTTGCGGCTTGACTATATGGGGCTTAAGAAGCGCCTCGGGGGAGTTGCCATGCTTCGCGGCAAGGTAACCAAGCCCGCATTTGTCGAGCTGATTACGCCGCCTGCGACAGCGCCGGTGGAGTGCCTGATCGAGTTTGAGTCATCACGGGGAGGCAAGATGCGGATCCAGTGGAAAGCACCGGCGCCGCTCGATTGGGTAAGCCTGCTGCGTGCCTGGCGGGAAGCGGAAGGATGATTCAGATCGCGCCGCAGATACGGATTCTGGTTGCGGTGGAAGCCATTGATGGAAGAAAAGGTATCGACGCCATTGCCCAGCTATGCCGGGAAAAGCTGAACGCCGATCCATTTTCCGGGCACCTATTTATCTTCCGGACTCGGCGTGGCACAGCCATCCGAGTTTTGCAGTATGACGGCCAGGGGTTTTGGCTGGCGACAAGCCCCGCCGGCGTGGAGGCCGTTGAGCGCTTGAAGAAATCCAGAAAAAACACTTACGTTCCGTTTTCGACTCTGGCACACTGACGGGAGATGGCTTCCGAGTGGAGATATCGAGGGCGGGTGGTTACAGCCGACGATGTCACTTCGATTCGCCAGTTGATCGCCGAGAATCCGGGAACCAGCCGGCGCAGACGAGAAACTGTGCGAGGTCTGGCAGTGGAAACAGGCAACGGTGCATTGCGCGCGATGGTTTGCCGCGGCTTGTTGCTCCTGCTGCACCGGGCCGGCGAAATCCAATTACCGCCCGTCCGCTTCAAAACCCCCAACCCGTTCGTGGTGCGGGCAACTCCCACACCGATGCTCATCGACAAGACTCCGATCGCGGTTTCCCTCAAGCAACTCCGGCCCATCGAGTTGCAGCAGGTGCGACGCACGGGCGACGAGCCGCTGTTCAACAGCCTGATGGAGCAGCATCACTATTTAAAGTACGGACAACCAGTCGGAGAGCATCTCAAGTATTTGGCTTGGGCGCAAGGCCGTCCCATCGCGTGCCTGGCGTGGAGTTCAGCGCCGCGGCATGTGGGCAGCCGGGACCGCTATATCGGCTGGAACGCGGAAGCACGGCGGCGCAACATCCGCTTCATCGCCTATAACACGCGGTTTCTGATACTACCCTGGGTCCGCGTTCCCCATCTGGCGTCGCACATCCTCGGCCGCATGGCCGCGATGCTTTCCGATGATTGGTACCGGATGTATAGCCACCCGATTTACTTTGCGGAAACCTTCATTGATCCCGGACGTTTTCGCGGAACCTGTTACCGGGCGGCCAACTGGCAACTACTGGGGCTCACGACCGGGCGCGGCAAGAACGATCAGACCAACCAGCCGAACCGCCCGATCAAGGAAATCCTCGGCTTGCCCCTGACGCCGCGCTTCCGCGAGTATCTCAGCCAGTGATGACGAGAAGACGACGGATCGACGTGAACCTGGACGAACTGGATCAGATCATCGATCGCGGCCAGCTCGCGCCGCTGAGTGAATCGGAAGGTGAGAAACTCAAGACCGCGCTCCATGCGATGGCAGAGAGACTGATCGAGAAGCGGAGCACGGAGAAAACCAGTGCCGTTCTGCCGCCGGATACAGCGCCGGCAGGCAAGCTAGATGCCAGCGAATCGGCTCCCGCCGGTCATGGGCGCAATCCTGCCGCTGCGTTTCGTGGCGCAAATAAGGTCGCCGTCGCGCACCCTACGCTCCATTCCGGCGACACATGCCCGGAGTGCCTTCGCGGAAGAGTGTAGTGCCAGAAGGAGCCGGCAACGCTGGTGAGGTTCGTGGGGCACGCGCCGTTGGAAGCGACTGTGTTCGAGATGGAGCGACTGCGCTGCAACGCCTGCGGGGAGGTTTTCACCGCCGACGAACCGGAAGCGGCCGGTCTGGCGAAGTACGACGAGACAGCCGTCGCCATGATCGCCCTGCTGAAATATGGTACCGGCGTGCCATTTAAACGGTTGGAGAGACTGCAAGGCCAGCTGGGAAAACCTTTGCCCGCAGCCACACAGTGGGAACTCATGGCTGCCGCCGCGAAACCACTCCGGCTGGCGCTGGAGGAGTTGATCCGGCAGGCGGCGCAAGGCCGCGTGATGCACAACGACGATACCAGCATGCGCATTCTGCGATTGATCCGCGAGCCGGGCGACAAGCGGACAGGAACCTTCACCAGCGGCATCGTATCGCTGGTGGATGCATGGGCCATCGCGCTATTCTTCACCGGAAGCAAGCACGCGGGCGAGAACATTGCCGAGGTTCTGAAACAGCGGGCGCACGAACTGCCGGCACCAATCCAGATGTGCGATGCGCTGTCGCGCAACACGCCGAAGGGCGTCGAAACCCTGATCGCGAACTGCCTCGCCCATGGAAGACGGCAGGTGGTGGAGGTGGTCGATCACTTTCCGGAAGAATGCCGGTATGTGCTGGAGACGCTGGGCGGCGTTTATCACAACGATGCAGTGTCGCGGGAACGGGAACTGTCGCCGGAAGACCGGTTGCGCTTTCATCAGGAGCACAGCGGGCCCTTGATGAAAGGGCTGCATGAGTGGATGGAGGCGCAGCTGGCGGAGCATAAGACGGAACCGAATTCCGGACTGGGCAAAGCGATCTCCTATTTACTGAATCACTGGCCGAAACTGACGCTTTTCCTGCGACAGCCAGGCTCGCCAATCGACAATAACATCGTCGAGCGTGCTCTGAAGAAAGCCATCCTGAACCGGAGGAACGCCCTCTTCTACAAGACGCTGAACGGCGCCGGAGTCGGCGATCTGTTCATGAGTCTGATCCACACGTGCGAGCTGAACGGAGCCAATCCGTTCGACTATCTGACCGAGTTACTGCGGCACGCCGAGGAGTTGAAGCGAAGCCCATCGGAGTGGATGCCATGGAACTACCGCGAAACATTGGCGCGGCTGGCACGACCTGCGGCTGCGTAGTAGGATGGACCTGACCTGGCCGAAAAGGATCGTCTCTGGCCAGGTGGGAGCGTCATTCGAAAATGGCCGGAAAACGGGCCTCCGCCAAAGCCAAACCGCTTAGGGTTTTTGGCCAGGCACGGAAGCAGCCGAAAATGTTTCGCGCCGGTCTCTATGCCCGGTTTTCCACCAATGACCAGCAGACGCTGGCGATGCAGAACCGCATGCGGGAGTATGCCGCCCGGCGCGGCTGGACCATCGCCTTGCAGGTCCACGAGGTGAACTCCGGAGCGGCTAAGCGGGAAGCCCGGGAGCAAGTACTGGAAGCCGCCCGTCGCCGGGACATCAACCTGGTGCTGGTGTGGCGCCTTGGACCGCTGGGGGCGGTCGGTAACGGATCTGCTGGCGACCCTCCAGGAACTGGAGCATCTGGGCGTCGGCTTCGTGTCGCTGACCGAGGCACTGGATCTGACCACGCCAGCCGGTCGAGCGATGGCCGGCCTGTTGGCCATAGTCGCGGAGTTCGAAAGAGAGATTCTGCGAGAACGCACTCGCGCAGGTCTGGCCCACGCTCGGCAGAACGGGAAGAGGTTGGGCCGACCGGAGACGGCGGCGCGTCACGCCACTGAAATCCGGAAACTGCATTACGCCGGCGTGAGCAAATCCGAAATCGCCCGCCGGTTACAAATCGGACGCACCTCGGTTCGCCGCCTCCTGAGAGCAAAATCATGAAGAGAGCCAAGAAGGACCCTGTCCGGGAGGATCGCATCCACAACGAAGCGATCGTGGACGCCAATGGACCGGAAGAGCAAGTCATGGGGTGGTACTACTACCTCGATGACAAAATCCGATTTCCGTTTCAGGGCAGGTGCATCGCGGCCAAGGTCGTTTCGCCTCTCCGGAAAGGGGAGACCGTGGAAGTCCTGCGTATGGCGCCTGAGGATGCCTGCTCGGCCAACATGCTCGTGGTGATCTGCTGGCAGGGCAGGACCATGGCAGTTCCCCTGTCACAACTCGTTGCCGTTGACCCTGACGACTCGACCGCCGAAGCCATTGCCGACTGGCATTATTGGGTGGCACAGGGCTACTGTTTCTGACCTACGCAGGCCTACCGATTGACCGGCCAATCTTTCCTCACTTTTCTGGGGCGGCGATGTTCTGAAGTTGTTGAGTGATGGCCAGAAGCCGGTGATCGAGCCGCTGTAGACGGCGGCGGGTCTTGTCATCGGAGAATTGCCGTCGATACATCTCCAATAGATGGCGCGTCGCCGCGAGCGCTTGGCGGATGCCAGGCAGATCTGGAGTAGCCGTGGAGACGGAGAGCGAGGGAAGGCTGTACGATTGGGTTGAATTTTGGCGTGCCCGGTAAAACTCTCGTTGTAAGTCTGGCTGGGCAACCTTCAAATACCGAAGGGTCATCTGGATACTTTTGTGACCCATCAACTTCATGAGGGCTGGCAGCCCAATTCCACAGTTGAGCAGTTCCGTGGCCCAGGTGTGCCGCAGGCGGTGAGGCGAGATAGGTTTGCTGTCGGTGCATCCGGCTCGTTTGGCGGCATCCGCCAGCGCCAGGCGCAGCATTTGAAACAACGCAAAGCGACCGCCCACTCGAAGCAGGAGGAAGTCTTTGGATTTCGCCAGACGACCAGGCGAAGCCATAGCACGCAGTTCCTGAATCCGCTTTAATAGTTGCAGTCCTTCCGCGTCGAGGGGTACCAGACGTTCGGTGTGAAGCTTTCCGAGAGGAACATGCAGCGCCCACTGTTCCGGTCCGATCTGACGCAGACAGTCGAGTGGCAAGTGGATACATTCTCCGATGCGGATTCCGCTAAGGCGTGTCAGCAAGAGGGCATTGGAATATAGGTCGTCTTTGCGTCGCAGTTCGTCTTGGAGGCGATGATCATCTTCCGGGGACAGAGGTCTGGGGAGGTATTCCGGGAGTGTGGGAAGATCTTCGGGAATAATGAGACCGGGCTGGAGTTGGTGGCCTTGAGCTGCCAGATCGTTTAACAACCTGCGAAGGCAGAGCAGACGTTGCCGGCGTGTCGGGTTGCCAATGGGCGGACGCAGCTCGCAAAGCCAACGAAAGAAGCCCAACATATGTGGATCACGCCGCAGTTGTGAGAGTCGGCAGATCTCGGGGAATTCGGCACGAAGATAAGCGACAAAGTAGCGAGCCACATATTGATACTTGACTATCGTGAAGGGCTGCAGAGTCAGAGATAGATTGTCGACCTGTGTCTGAAAGACTTGTTCCAGGTTATGTCTGGATTGTTTCATGGCATTTTTGGAGGGGTCACGAGCAGGTGCGTGCGCTTCGCGACAGCGCGCGCATATTCGCGCCAGACGTCCTGGGGCGCGAGTTCGACATACAGCATGGTGGTGTGAATCTGCGAATGCCCCATCAGGTGCTGGAGGGCGGGTAGCGAGATGCCCGCTCGCACCATGTCCGCTCCGAACGTATGTCGAAATCGGTGCGGATTAGCCGAAGGGACCGTGCTGCGGGATCGATGATGGCGAAATAGGGAACGGAGTCCAGCCGGCGTCATCGGCTGCCCTCGTCGTCGGCCTTTTAGCGAGATGAACAGATACGGCGAGTTGGTCAAGGGCCGCTCCAGACGAAGATAGCTTTGCAGTACCTCCATGATTTCGGCGGGCAGCGGTACCGTGCGCTGTTTCCTGCCTTTGCCCAGAACGCGTAGCTGGGCATCGGCCAATATCAAATCCTCCAGTTGCAGCGAAAGGATTTCGCACGAACGCAGGCCGTCGAGCAACATGAGGCCCACGACGGCGAGATCGCGGAAGGCGCGAAAACTAGCCCAAAACCGGGAGACCTGCTCAGCCGACAGAGGCTGGATAACGCGCCGCGGTTGCTTGAGGCGGAAACCGAAGGCGACATTGCGGTGGGGACGACCGTAGCCGACCGGGCAGCGAGTCGCGTAGGTGCGTTGGAAATGGGAATGGCCGCTGGGGATCTCCTGCCCGTAGTGGAATCGGTACACGCACCGAATCACCGTCAAGCGATGATTTACAGTTTGCGGAGTAGGCTGGGGTTGTTGGCTCAGTTGATGGCGGACATAGTCCAGCAGTGTGGACTCCGTGATTTCGGAAAGAGCCTGGGACTGGCTCTGAAACCAACGAGTGAAGTGCAGCAAGTCATAGGCGTAAGCGCGCAGTGAGCGCGGCGACAGTTGGCGGAGATGCTGGGCATCGAGAAAGTCGTTGGCCCAGGCGATCTCTTGGTCGGCATCGTCGAGCAGGCGAAAAGGACAGGCAGCGGCGGATAGATGAACCAAGGCCAGTTTCATAACTGTTGTGCGCATTCCAGACAGTCGGTGAAGTCGGCGGCGGTAGCGCCGGCGACGAAGTAGCTGTTAGGATCGTGCCCGTGTGGCAACTGGACGATGTGGGCGCGTATGCCGACGCCACAGAGGCGCTGCGCGAGTTGGTGGGAACCCTTCTGCCCGGCCTGGTTGTCGTCCTGATCGAAAGCGATGTAGACGGAACGGCGCGGCTGCTCGGCAAGCTGAGACAACTGAGCGGGCGCTAACTGCGTGCCGATGGCGCAGGTAGTGTTACGAAAACCGGCCTGCCACAGCACCGCCAAGTCGAACAGTCCTTCGACCAGGATCACGGTGGAAAAACTGCTGACGGACTCCCAGGCAAACAATCCGCCTTTGGAGCGCGGTAGCAAACGGTGAGGAAACGCCGCGCCGATACTGCGGCCGTAGAGGTTGACGATCTGGCCGCGCTGGCGGCAGGGGAAAATCACCCGGTGGCAGAAGGCATCGCGGCCTTGGCTGCTGATCAGGCCGCTGTCGAGTAGCAGATCGAACGAGTAGCCCCAGGCGGCGAGATGCCGCCGCAGGTTTCCGCCAGGAGCATAACCGATGCCCATCTCCTCGATCAGGGCGGGATCGTGCAAACCGCGCTGCTCCAGATAGCGGATGGCTTCCGGATGGCGGTGGAGTTGGAACTGATAGAAGGCGGCCGTCTCCTCCAACAGCTGGGAAACGGGAGTGGGGGTGAGTTCCTGTTGGAGCAGCGCCACCGTTTGGTGGAACGGCAGATCGAGGAAGATCTGGACAAAGCGGATCAAGTCGCCACCGCGACCGCAGCCGTGGCAGTAGAAAAGATTCTTAGCGGCGTTGACGTAGAAGGAAGGACGAGTCTCTGGATGTAAAGGGCACAGACCGACGAACTCCTGGCGGGTGCCGGCACGACAAGGCTTCCAGTTGTGGCGCTGCAAGTACTCCAGCAGCGGGATGCGATGTTTGAGCCGCTCCAGATTCTCGGCCATGGTGCTGTTTTCGCCTCCTGAGTCGAGAGTAGGCGGAAGCCAGCCGTCTTCCCAGGCAAGGATGGTGGGCGGCGCCGGTTTTCTCTAAATTCGCAGAGGCCAGAAGCGGGCGAGAAACGGGTACACGGTGTGCCGGCGCAGGGGCAGCGAATCATGAACGAGCAGCTCAGTCCTGTCCAACCAAGCACTTATGGCCAGCATCGTCCGGCGCAGAGCAGAAAACGGCGGCCGAGAAGAATCCAGATTGCGGAACCATCGGCGCAGGGTGGAGGGATCCGCCACGCGATCCGGGTCTTTGACGGTGGGTGCGGCGTCTTCCCAGCAACGGCCTTCCAGGAAGTAGCGCTGTAGCGCTTGGCTGCGAGCGATGAAGCTGTAATGGCCGTAGGGCGGAGAAAACGGCGGCAGGAAGGTGAATGTTTTGCCGCAGCGGTTGCAAAGACCGCGGCGAATCCCGATCCAATCGTGGTGCTCGTCATGAGCCTGTTTGCGCCGGCGCCCATGACCGACGATGGAATCCTGCACGCAAATCGGGCAGTGGCGCACAATGACTTTCGTGCCCGCATCGGCCCAATCCGATTCGAGATTGTACTGTGCTGCGGAAAGTGAGATAAACAGTATCGTGACTGTGGGGGTCCCGCTCGCGACGTTGGCCTTTCCCAAGATCGAACTCGAGGGCGGGACCTTCACCTCCCGAGTAGAATCCCGACTGGAAAAGAATAACGCCTTTCGACTGGTCCATCTTCCTCTGCCACGATTAGCCGGTTAAGGGCCGAAA
>JBJXGR010000229.1:0-17828 GCA_046160045.1 Bryobacteraceae bacterium | reverse complement strand
CGCCGTGAAGGCGGAAGTGGCTGACAGCCCGCGCAACCCGCGGGTTTACACCCGCGGTTCGGAGAGGTCACCCGCGGGATCGGCGGACATTAATGGCAAGCCGTGACCGCTAAGTGAACAGTGTTGGTACTAATCCGGAATCGGCACTTCTCACCGTAAGGCGACAAACCGTCAAGGTGGATGCCTGCCGTGTCCGGAACGTAGCGTGTCGTATATACATTATGCTACGATGGCTGGCGTGGTCATTTCCGGGTTTGACTGGGACGATGCGAATGTCTCCCACATCGAGCGCCACCAGTTCACTCCTGAAGAAGTCGAGGAGGTTTTTGCTGGCGACTACAAGGTTAGGCGAACTCGTCTGAAGCTCTACCTTGCGTTGGGTGAAACCCTCGCCGGCCGATTGGTGTTTGTCGTGTTCCGCCGTTCGTTAGGCGGCGTGATCCGGGTTGTCACGGCTCGCGATATGGATGACAGGGAGCGTCGGCTCTTCCGCCGCAAGTAGGTAATCGCATGAAGAAGAAACTCACTCCCGCAAAGACGCCCCTACCGGGATTCCGCTCGGATGAAGAGGCAGCCGATTACTTTCAGAAGCATTCGGTTGCGGATGTGTGGGATCAACTGCCTGAAGCCAGGCCAGCGAAGGCTTCCAGGAAGCTGGAGAAGATGATTCGGGAGCGCCACGCCGCCACGAAGGCCCCGATCTCAATTCGACTCGATCCCGAACAGATTGCCGTGGCCAAGAAGATCGCCGCCGCCAAGTCGGTAGGCTACCAGACGCAGTTGCGAATGTGGATCGCCGAGGGGATTAGGCGCGAGTCGAGGTTTTAGGGCTATGGTGGTCTTCCGACCGGCTATGCGGATCGAAGATCCGCCGTCCCCGGCCGTCCGCCGCGGTTCCGGCACTCAGCCGGCTTCCCACTGCTTCGCCCGCTCCACCGCACGCGACCACTGACAGCGCAACTCGCCGACCTGGTCTCGCGACATCGCCGGTTCGAAGCGCCGTTCGACCTGCCACTGTTGCGCGATGATGTCCCGGCTCGGATAGAGGCCCGTGGCGAGTCCTGCCAGATAGGCCGCGCCGAGGGCCGTTGTCTCGGTGACCTTGGGACGGATCACCTGCACGCCGAGCAGGTCGGCCTGGAATTGCAGGAGCATGTTGTTCAGGGCGGCGCCTCCGTCCACACGAAGCTCTTCCACGCCCAGGCCGGAATCGTCCTGCATCGCGGAGACCAGGTCGGCCACCTGGTAGGCGATCGATTCCAGCGCGGCGCGCGCGATGTGGCCGCCGGTGATGCCGCGCGTGATGCCCACCATCGCTCCGCGGGCGTAGGGGTCCCAATGCGGCGCCCCCAGGCCCGCGAAGGCCGGAACCAGGTAGAGGCCGCCGTTGTCAGGCACGGAGGCGGCGAGATCCTCGATTTCGCGGGCGGCGCGAATGATCTTCAAGCCGTCGCGCAGCCATTGAACCACCGCACCTCCGGAGAAAACGCTGCCCTCCAGGGCGTACTCCATCCGGCCATCGACGCTCCACGCGACGGTGGTCAACAGCCGTTGTTTGGAGTCGACTGGCCGGTCACCGGTATGCATCAACATGAAACATCCCGTGCCGAAAGTGTTCTTGGTCACGCCTGGCCGGAAGCAGGCCTGGCCAAAGAGGGCGGCCTGCTGGTCTCCGGCGACGCCCGCGATAGGGATGCCGGCGGGAAACGTCGAATGAGAGATCGCCCCGAAGACGCCGCTCGAGGGCCGCACGCCAGGGAGTACCGCGCGCGGAATCTGAAACAGCCGCAACAGTTCCTCGTCCCAGTCGCCGGTGTGAATGTTGAAGAGTAGAGTTCGCGAGGCGTTGCTCGGATCGGTCGCGTGAACGGCGCCGGCCGTGAGATTCCAGATCAGCCACGTGTCGACCGTCCCGAAGGCCAGCCTACCGCTCTCCGCATCCTGCCGCGCGCCGGGGACATGGTCCAGGATCCACAGCAGCTTAGTCGCCGAGAAATAGGGATCGAGCAGAAGACCCGTGCGGGCCCGCACCTCCGGTTCCACGCCGCCCCGCCGAAGTTCGTCGCAGAATGCGGCCGTGCGGCGATCCTGCCAGACGATCGCATTGTAGACCGGGGTCCCGGTGGCACGGTCCCAAAGTAGGGTGGTTTCTCTCTGATTGGCGATGCCGGCCGCGGCGACTTCGCCGGCGGGAATCCGGGCTTGTGCCAGGGCTTCCACCGCCACCGACAGTTGGGAAGACCAGATCTCTGCCGGGTCATGTTCTACCCAGCCGGGCTGTGGATAGATCTGAGTGAATTCCTTCTGGGCGGCCTGGCGGATGCTGCCCGAGGAATCGAAAAGAATGGCGCGGCTCGACGTGGTGCCCTGGTCCAGGGCTAACAGGTATGGCATCGTGAATGACCGTGTTCCATCAGTCTACCCGTGAAAAGGCGCGATCAGTCCGACTGGAAACCCCGGGTGGGCAACCCGGCGGACCGTTCGCCGACGCTCGCGGCACGGATATCCCACCGGAAGCGTTTGGCAGGAAATCTGCTGGCTTTTCTCAAAAGGATCAAAATGGCCTTCGAATCCCCTCGCCGCGGGTTTCTTCGCGCAGCCAGTGGCGCTTTCCTACTCAATTCCTCCACAGCCTTCGGCTCGGCGGCCAATTCCACCGTCGAAATCGGGCTGGTCGGCTGCGGCGGGCGCGGCAATTGGATCGCCCCCTTCTTTCCCGAGTTCACGGGCGCCCGGATCGTCGCCCTGGCGGACGTAGTGCGCAGTCACCTCGACGCCACCGGCGCCAAGCTAAACGTCGGCGCTTCCCGTTGTTACTACGGGCCTGACGCCTTCCGCGAACTCGCCAACTCCCGGCTGGATGCCGTCGTCATCGAAACCCCGCCCTACTTCCACCCTGCGCACGCCGCCGCGGCGGTCGAAGCGGGCAAACATGTCTTTCTGGCCAAACCGGTGGCCGTGGACGTTCCCGGCTGCAAGTCCATTCTGGCCTCGGGACGCGACGCTGCCGCTCGCAATCTGTCCTTCTGGACGGACTTTCAGACTCGCGCCCAGCCTGTCTTCCAGGAAGCCGCCGCCCGCGTTCACCGCGGCGACATCGGCAAGCCCGCGATGGCGCAGGTTTTCTACTATGCCGGCCGGCCTTCCAAGGACAAGTCGAAACCCGGCATGGATCCCGGCCAGGCAAGGACGCTCAACTTCTACATCGACCGGGTACTGGGCGGCGACATCATCGTCGAGCAGAATATCCACGTCATCGACGTCGCCAACTGGTTTCTGGGCGGGCATCCGCTTCGCGCGCACGGGACAGGCGGACGCACCGACTGGTCCGGCACTCCGTTCAACACCGGCGACGCCTGGGACCACTTCGCGGTGAACTTCTGGTATCCCGGCGAGGTCCACGCTTCATTCAGTTCGCACCAGTTGACTCGGGATTTCAGCGACCTGTGCGTGCGCTGCTTCGGCATCCATGGCGCCGCCGACACGCATTACGGCGGCCTGGTCCGCATCACCGGCGCGAATCCATGGATGGGGGCGGAGAAAGACGACACGTTCCGGCAGGGGGCGATCAACAACATCAAGGCCTTTGTGGAGAGCGTTCGATCCGGGAAGCCAATCAACAACGCGGTGAAGTCGGTGGATAGCAATCTCACGGCAATCCTCGGGCGCACGGCGGCCTATCGGCAGCAGATGGTGACCTGGGAGGAGTTGATGGCCTCCGAGGAGAAGTACGAGGTTGAGCTGAAGCTGCGCTGGTAGAGCTGAACAAGCCGGCCAGGGGGCCGGCTGCGGACGAGGGCGTCCGCCCCACCAGGTCTCGCCGCCAGGCTTCCAATCAATCAAGGCTCAGTCCGATCGGGCAGCGCCTGGCTACGCCCCTTTGCGCTCTTGCGCCAACCGCTCGGCGAGGAAGACCTTCAAGAGCGACTGATAGGGCACGTCCCGTTTGTTCGCAAGCACCTTGAGGTCCTCGATCATGGACACGGGCAATCGCAGGGAAATTGTCCGCAGGGACGGTTTCAGATTCGGGAATCTCCTACGTTCCGCCGAACGCCAGTCGAAGAAACGGGTCGAGTCCTGCTTGGCCCAGAAGTCACGCTCGTCTTCCTCGTTGCGAAACTCAGGAACCTGCTTTTTCGTGCTCGCCATAAGAAAGTCGCTCTCTGCGATTCATATCTCGCACCGAGACCACGCGAATCAACTTCTCGCGGACTGCGAAGGCAACAAACAACCAGCGGCCGCGACTGGTTTGCCCCAGCGCGTAGTACCTCTTCTCGCGTTTAGAATGCTGAACATCTCCTCGTACGACCAAGGGTTCATGGAAGAATACATCTTCCGCTTCTTCCGGGATAACGCCATGCCGCTCCCAATTCTTCCGGACATTGGCGTCGTCCCAGTCGAAACCGACGCACTCCGCCAACGGGTCTTTTCGCCCCGCCACAGTCACCAGTATATAACCAACATATACGCTGTTGATGGAGTCAGCGAAGTCTCGGCAGCCCGCGCGGACGCAGCGGCAGCGGTAGTTCCTGCCACAGCGCGATGATCGAGTTGTCTCCAACCATCGCCAGTTCGCGGCCGTCGGGGCGGAAGGCCGCGTTCACGATCGACCGGTCCCGCGGGATCGACTTCAACTCCTGATCCTGCCACAGATCCCACACCTTCAACCCATCCGCGGCCTGCAGCAATCCGATGCAATGGCCTCCGGCGAGAAACGACATCGTCGCCAGCGCCGACGGCAGCGACGCCGTGTGGACCTCCGCGCCGTCCCGCGCCTGCAGGATCCGAACCTGGTCGAGGCTGGCTACCGCGAGATACTGTCCGTCCTGGCTATAAGACACGTTCCAGGCGCCGTGGTCAAGACCGTTGAACCGCGATTGCGGATAGTCCGACCGCATCTCCCACACCCGGACCGTCTTGTCCGGCGCGGCCATGGCGAGCGAAGCGCTCATCGGGTGGAAAGCGAGCGATCGCGGCTCGCGGCGCACGCCCTTCAACTCGATATTGACACCCTTCTCGACCAACGACCACAGGCGCACCTTCTTATCCGAAGTGCCAAACGCTACCCACCGCCCGTCCGGGCTCACCGCGACCGAAAGCACCGGCGACCCCTGTCCGAAGGTCGACGCTTCCATGCGATCGCGCAGATTCCACAGCTTCACGGCTCCGTCCGCGGCACCGGAGACCAGGCGCTGGCCGTCGGGCGTAAACGCCAGGGAAGCAATCGATCCGGTGTGACCGGAGAAACTCGCAGACCGGCGGGCAGGCCGCAGTTCCCACACGTCGACGACACCTTCCCGGGTACCGACCGCCAGCCAGCGTCCATCCGGGCTCACCGCCAACACCGAGGGCGTATGGCCGTTCACCATCTGGCCCACCGGCCGCAGGAAGCCGCGCGGCAGAATCGGCGGAGACTGTTGCACCGCCGGAGGCGGCGCCGGCTTGACCTCCAGCGGAGCGGCCGCGGGCGGAAGAGGCGCGGGTTCGCGGCTCACCAGCGGCGCCACCACGGGCGGCGGCATCTTCTTGGCCTCTGGCTTTCGCACGAGCGGCGTGGCTTCCGTGATCGCCTGCGCCGTCGCGGACCCCTTCTCGAACCCCTCCGCCGGAGCGGCCGGAGAGTCCGGTCTTGAAAGCGCAATCACCTCTGGCTTGCGATGCGCCTTTTGCCACAGGCTCACCGTCATCATCACGCCAAAGCCGAGGATCCCCGCCGCAGCCAGCACCAGCGCCGTTTTCGCGAGCGTCACCCGCGATGCCGGTTTTCGGGGCCCCGCCGGCATTGGGCCCGTCAGGCTCATGCGCGCGATTTCCAGCGCCTGACGAAAGTCATCGATCGATTGGAACCGCTCTTCCCGTTTCTTGGCCAGCGCCCGCATCACCACCCGGCTGATCGGTCCCGGCACCTTCGGATTCCGTTCCGCTGGCGGTACCGGAGTCTGCTGAACGTGGGCCAGCATCAGCGCAAACGCGTTGTCGAAGGCGAACGGCTTCGAGCCGGTCACGACTTCATACAGCACGGCGCCCATCGAGTAGATGTCCGTGCGGTAATCGATATCCGGCGCCGATTGCACCTGTTCCGGCGAGATGTAATGCAGCGATCCCACCACGGCCCCGGTCTGCGTCAGCCGCGGATCGCCCGGCGTCCGCGCCAATCCGAAATCGGTGAGCTTGACCGCTCCGTCGGCGGTGATCAGGATGTTTGACGGCTTGATGTCCCGGTGCGTGACGCCATGCGCGTGAGCGTAGGACAAAGCCGACAGCGCCTGCAAGACCAGCTCAATCCCCGCCTCCATCGACAGTCCGCCATGTTCCTGGACTTTGTCGAGCGTCTCGCCCTCCACCAGTTCCATCACCATCACCAGGTCGTCACCCACGCGCAACGCGTTCAGCACTCCGGCGATGTTCGGGTGCGAGAGGCTGGCCTGCAACTGGATCTCCCGCAGAAACCGCTGCCCCTGGTCGGCGGCATCCGGCCGGGCGTGCAGCAGGACCTTCATCGCCTCCACGCGCCGGGTGATCTTGTGCTCGACCTTGTAGACTTCGCCCACTGCGCCGCTGCCAACCACTCCCATCACGCGGTAGTCGCCGACGGAATCGCCAACGCGAAAAGGGCCGTAAGTGGAAGCCGGGGAATCGATGGGGATACCCTCACCCTCGGGTCAACCGAAGGTACAGATAGAAGATGAGCAGCACCGCCACAAAGGTGACCACCGCCACAAGGGTGAGGTTCACCGAGGCGGTTCCGGGACGGCCGATCACGTCCGGCAGTTCCACCGGATCGACTGCAAGGGGCCGGATCGCCGGTTCAGGCAAAGGTGTCGCCGGTAAGGCCATCGTCGGGTCGGCAAACGCCGCCGGTGGCGGGATGTCGGTCGATACCGTTTCCAATGCGGTCCGGAACGCCGTGGCATTGTGAAATCGCTTCTCCGGATCCTTCTCGAGCGCGGTCAGGATAATCGAACTCAAATCAGCCGGAAGCTCCGGCCGGACTTCGAGCGGCGGGCTCGGCTGCCGCTGAACATGAGCCAGCATCAGGTCGAACTGCGATTCGCAGATAAACGGCACCTGTCCCGTCACCAGCTCGTACAACACCGCTCCCACCGAGTAGAGATCTGTCCTCGCATCAAGCGGCGTCCCCTGAATCTGCTCCGGGGCCATGTACTCAATCCAGCCCATGATTGTGCCGACCTGCGTCAATTGCGGGTCGCCGACTCCCTTGGCCAGCCCGAATCCCGACAGCTTGGCGTGGCCGTCTCGCGAGATCAGGATGTTCGCCGGTGAGATCTCACGGTGGATGATCCCGTGTTCGTGGGCGTACGCCAGCGCACTCAGGACCTCGATGATCCACCGCACCGAGTCGTTCAGCATCACGGGGCGGGCTTCCATCTTCACTTCGAGCGTCTCGCCCTCTACATGCTCGGTCGTCATGACCAGTTGGCCGTCCAGCTCCGCCGCGTTGTAGAAGGTGACAATGTTCGGATGGACCAGCTTCGCGTGCACCCGGATTTCTCTCAGGAAGCGATCCGTCACCTCCCGGTCGCCCTCCTGGGCCAAAACCCTAAGAAGTTCTGTGCGGTCAATCAGGGTGTTTCGAACCTTGTAGGCGTGCCCGGTGCGGGCCTGGTCGAGTTCTTCCAGGATCTCGTAATTACCTGTCCGCTGGCCGGTTTGGAAATCCATGAATGCGCTCCGCACACCCTTACGTCTTGCATACTACGTAAAGGCAAAGGGTTGCGTCAATAGAGCGGGAGGCTGAGAGGCTCCAGGCGGATTGCCGAAAGCAAGGTGGTCCGTCGATGGGAATTCCCGTCAAATGCGGTAGAATTACTGATGCGGTAGAATTACTGATGAAGTGCGCGATCCGCTGGTCGCGCCGCTGGCTGCCATCGCCGCCGGGATCGTGTTGAACCGCTGGGTTCGATTTGAACCGCGGGACACTCTGGCCGGAATCGCGGCTCTTAGCCTCGTTTGTTTGCTCTGCCTTTGGCGCTCTTCGCCATTCGCCCGCGGCGCCGGGCGCGCGGCCTGCCTGATCGCCTTTCTCGTCTCCGGCATTGCCCTTTCGATCAGCTCGCGTCCGGCTACGATTCCGACCCTGGATGTCCCGCCGCGCGAACTCGTCATGCTCGAAGGCTGCGTGGTCGAGCCATCCACCCTTGCCGAGAACCGCGAGCAGTTTGTCCTCGAGCGCTCGCCCGGCGCGCGGGTCCGCGTCAGCGTCTTTTTCAAGCCCGGTGAATCGCCGCCCGCCATTCGCTACGGCGATCGGCTCCAGCTCGACGCACGGGTCCGGCCGCCGCATAAATTTGGCAACCCCGGAGCCTTCGACTATGTCGAATACCTCCACCGCCGCCAGATTTATTGGTTTGCCAGTGCGAACGGATCGGCGGTGCGGATCCTGGGTTCGGGCTGCGGAAACCGTGCCATGGCGGCAATCGTCGCTCTGCGCGAGGCGGCGCTCCGCCGCGTTGAATCGATGTGGCCGGGTGACCGGTATCGCCTCGCGATGATGAAGGCCATCCTCCTCGGCGATGACTCTCAGCTCGAGAAGGCATGGGTGGAAGGCTTTCGCAGGACCGGCACGTATCACGCCCTGGTCATCTCTGGGGCGCATGTCGGCGCCCTGGCGGCGTTCCTGCTCGCTCTTCTATTCTGGGCTCCGCCAGGGTGGCGTGTCTGGCCCTGTGTCGTGTCCGCTTGGGCCTATGCTCTCATCAGCGGAGCGTCGCCGCCGGTAGTCCGCGCGGCCGTGGGCCTCAGTCTCTTTGTCGCCTGCCGCCTGTTTTATCGCGAGCCCCGCAAGCTGAACCTGCTTGCGCTGGCGGCGTTGTGCTTCCTGTTGGCCGACCCCTCAACCCTGTTTGACGCCAGCTTTCAGTTGACCTTTCTGGCCATGACGTTCCTGGTGACGATGGCCGGCCCATGGGCCGAGGCGACCAGCGGTTGGCGGCGCCGCGCCTTGGGCAGCCTCACAAACCGCCGCTGGGATCCGCGCGTGGAGCCGCGCGCGGCCGCGCTGCGGCTGGAAGCGCGGCTTGCCGCGGAGACGCTTCAGGCCGTCACGCGTCTGCCGATCGCATGGTGCCTTGCAGGACTCAGTCGTGTGGCTGTTTTCGCCTTTGCCGTGTGGGGCGCGGTGATTACCTCCGCCGTCATGCAGATCGGCTTCGCTCTGCCGATGGCCTTGTACTTTCACCGCTTCTCGTTCACCGGCCTGTTGACAAACCTCGCCGTTCTATTGCCCATGACCGTCCTGGTCCCGATGGGTCTGGCAGCGGTAGCCACGGGTTGGAGCGCGCCCGCCTGGATTGCCGCCTGGCTGCTCGATCTGTCTCGAACCCTGGTGGAACGTCTCGACCGGATCGAACCGCATTGGCGTGTCCCCGACCCGCCCTGGTGGCTCACGCTCGCCCTTCTCGTGGCGATGCTTGGCACAGCCCTGACCATACACTCCACCTGGGGCCGCCGTCTCTGGTCGCTGGCGGCGGTGGCACTCCTGGCGCTCCTCGTCTGGCACCCATTCCCCGCTGTACGCGCGCCCGGCATCCTCGAAGTCACGGCCATCGATGTCGGGCAGGGCGACTCGCTGCTGCTGGCACTGCCCGCCGGCCGCCTGATCCTGGTGGACACAGGCGGCATCGCCACGTTCCGGGGACGCCTCAAGCCGAAGCTGGACATCGGCGAGGAAGTCGTCTCGCCCTACCTCTGGACCCGCTCCATCCGCCGTCTGGACGTCGTTGCGGTCACTCACGGCGACGAAGATCATGTGGGCGGCCTGCGCGCCATTCTCGACAACTTCGACGTCGGGGAGGTATGGGCCGGCAACATGTCGCAAACCGAGACCTGGCTTGAGGCGATCCGCTTTGCCCGAAGCCGCAACGTGCCGGTTCGTTATCCTGTGCGCGGGGACAGAATTCTGCTCGACAACGCCAGCATGGACGTTCTCTGGCCGCCGCCCGGCATGCCCCCCGTCAACGAGCGAAATGCGAACAACGGTTCCCTGGCACTCCGCTTGAGTTACGGTGCTCGTGCGTTCCTGCTCACGGGCGACATCGAACGGAAAGTGGAGACCGCCCTCCTCGAGGATGCCTCCCTCCTGCGGGCCGATGTCCTGAAAATCGCGCATCACGGGAGTCGCACGTCTAGCGGAGACGACTGGCTGGATGCCGTGCATCCTTCGCTCGCCGTGGTCTCGGCGGGCTTCCAGAATCTCTACGGTCATCCCCATCCGGCCGTGATCGATCGCCTCGCACGCCGCGGCATCGCCGTTCTTCGCACCGATCGGTTCGGCCTTGTGACCTTTACGACCGACGGGCGCCGGATCGAGACCGGTGCTCACGCCTGGGCGAGCCAGGGACTGGGGCTCTCGCCGCCCTTCACTCGATGACCCCCTATCTTCTTTCCATTCCTATTTATTACGATGCTAAGAGGGTTGATCCCATGCACCTGCTACCGAACCAAGATGAAATCGTGCGGGTTCTGCTCGAAACCGGAGCCCTGCGTTATGGCAATTTTGAGTACCCCACCGGGCTTCGCTCGAACCAATTCGTACAGTTGCCGCTCGCGATGCGCCATTACCAGCATGCCAAGATGTTTGGCGTAGGCATCAGCCGCCTTCTTCGCGCCAATGCTGAGATTCGCGCGCTCATCCCGCAGCTATCTCTGGTGGCGCCGACCAGTGCGGGACTCCCGATCGCCTATTCGATCTGCGAAGCCCTGCGCGCGCGCCAGGTCTATTGGGCCGAGAGCGACGATACCGGCGCGCCCATCCACTTCCGGCAGTACCTGGAGCCCAAGCACGGCGAGTGCGTCGTCATGGTGGACGACATTCTTCGCTCCGGCCGCAAGTTCCGCGACCTCAAGGGGCTGCTCGAAACCCACGGCGCCAAAGTGATCGGCGTGGCGGTGATCATCTACGAGCCCACGCCCGAGACGGTGGATTTGGGTGACCTGCCCCTTTATTATCTGGCGAAGCTGGAGGCCAAATACTACACCGACCACCAGCCGACCGAGTCCGAAGCCATTCCCCCTGAAGAGGTGTGGTTCTAGTGCCCCCCTCTGCGGGTGTTCGGTCTGCAGAACGAGTGGTTTACGGCTTTCTACGCAGTTCTGCTTAAGTTGGGTGCAATGTGTTACAAAGTCATTGCATCCGAAGGGCTTCTTCCTTAGCCTGGAAGGCGTTTCCACAGCTTTTTCCACAGGTAGCGTTGAAAAGTTCTGGTACTAACTTCCTACGTGAGGGTCGAGGTGAACGCTCAGGGGCCTTAGACCTGAGGCCGCTGGGGACGGCAATGGCATCGTCGTGAGCGCTTTTGGGTGTCCCGCCGGGCAGCGCCAAACCGGCTCTGCGGTTCTGCGCACGATGGAGGAATGCCGCTGAGTAAAGGGCTTACCTTTGGACTGGTTCCGCCGTGCCTGCGGCGCTAGGAGCGTTTCCGTCTAACGCGGTGGTCCGCCTGCCTTGCGGCGTTGCTCGCGCTCTTCCCGCAGTTTGGCGAATTCGGTCTGCTGCCCAGGTGACAGCAATTCGTGGATCCTTCGGGTCTGGTCGGCCTGGATGGCGTCCATCTCCGGCTTGTTGCGCTGGTAGATCTCGCGATATTTAGCACGGGTCTCGTCCAGGATCACCTCGATCTTGGACTCCTGCTCCGGCTTCAGGGAAAGACGCCCTTTCATCTCGTCCATGTACTTCTGGCGGTATTCCTTGGGACCGCTTCCCGCCTTCACCGACGAGGAATAGAGCCGATAGCCAAATCCCCCGACCACCGAGCCGCCGAGGAACACGAGCGAGAAGTAAATCGCGGCCGCCAGACCCGTTCTGCCCATTAGAGTAGGTCCAGATCGACAGGATCGTCCGCAGGGTCGAAATCGTTGCCTTCCATGACATGGTGGACGGCCAGAGTTTCGACGTATGTGGCCTGGTACACCTCCGGCGACCGGTAATGCGGAGCAGAAAGCAGACCGGCCATCAGCAGGGAGAGAGCGACCGCCGCCGTGACAAATCCCTGTGCGATCCGTCGAAACCGCAGGGCGCCCTTGCGGGACCGGTCGATCCGGTTCCACAACTGCGGCATGAAGTTGGCGTCCGCAGTCCAGTCGCCATGCGCCTGCCGATAGGCACGGAACATTGCGTCCAGCCGGACATCACTCTCGTCAGACTGTTCGAACTTCTGCATTACGCCATCCCCTATGTTGGGTCCGCGTCTTTCAGGGATTTTAGCACTCGCTGCCTCGCCCGAAACAATCGGACTTTCAGCGCGTTCTCTTTAGCCCCGTAGACCGCCTCCAACTCCTTTAGCGACAGGCCTTCTACTTCCTTCAGCATCAGCAGAATCCGGTCCTCTTCCGAAACTCCCGAAAGGACCTGTTCCACCGTCTCCCGAACCCGGACTCGTTCCCGTTCTTCCTGGACCACGACCGCCCCGGCCTGAGCGTCGGCGGCCACCACCTGTTGCTCCGCCAGGTCGGCCATTCGCGACTCCGGGCGCTTCCGCCGCCTTCGCAAATAGTCGTAACACGCATTCACCACCAGACGGTACAGCCACGGCTCGAATACTTCCGGCGCCCGTAATTGATCCAAGCTGAAAAAGAGCCGTAGAAACACCTCCTGGCCAACGTCTTCTACATCTTCCGGCCGATTGATCAGCCGCGCAATCGTACCCAGAATGCGCTTCCGGTACGCAAACACCACCTCGTTAAAGGCGGCTTCGTCGCCCGATTGTGCTCTCCGGATCAGCTCAAAGTCAACCAGCATCGATATCGAATCGACCGGCCGACCGGCTTAGAGCGCCCGCGTTCAATTGTTTAGGCGCACCGGTCGCTCCCCAAGGTTACAACATCCCGAGGTTCTGCTCTCGGCAGCCAGGCCGTATCTTGAAGACGGCCCCTCCCTTCGCATCGTTTATTCTCGTTAACCAGGCCTTACACTGGAAGGGCATGGCTGACCAGCGGGACCTCACCAAACAACTCGGCGCATGGTTCCTGGGCCCCAAAGCCGAAAACGCAAACCTCACCGAGGAGATGATCCTCTACATCCTCCGCGACTACTTCCACTGGCGCCGCAACTACTTTCCTTCCGACGAAATCACCATCACCCAGCAGATGCGCCGCGAGTCCCTGGACTGGAGCGACTCCCTCTTTCAGCAACTTGGCGAGATGCTCGCCCGCCTCAAGCGTCACTTCCCCTTCTACAGCCCGCGCTACGTCGCTCACATGCTGAGCGACCAGACCCTCCCCTCGGTGCTTGGCTACTTCGCCGGAATGCTGTATAACCCGAACAATGTGACGCCGGAGGCTGCCCCGGTCACCGTCGAATGGGAACTCGAAGTGGCCGCCGACATCCTGCGTATGCTCGGGTATGCGCCACCACCTCCGGTTGGGGCCCACCATCGTGAAACGCGCAAGGAGTTCGGCTGGGCCCACATCTCGAGCGGCGGCACGGTCGCCAACATCGAGGCACTCTGGGTCGCCCGGAATATCCGCTATTTCCCGCTCGCCGCCCGGCGGGTCTGCCAGACGGAGGGCATCGACCTCGCGGTAAAGCTTCCGGGACAGGCAGAGGCTGTCTCCTTGGCCTCGCTCGAAGACCGTCAGTGCCTGTCGATCAGGCCGAATGAGGCCATCTTTCTCCTCCCCCGCCTGATCGAGGCCCTGCGTCAGCAACGCGAATTGCCGGACGCCGACGCCGTGAACACGGTTTGGCGTCTCCTGGCCCAGACCGGCATCAACATCGCCGGCCACGGCGTCCTGCACTCCTTCCACGCCTGGCCGCCCGCCGTCTTCGTGTCCGGCACCGCGCATTACAGCGTTGTCAAAGCCTGCGACCTGCTCGGGATTGGGAAGGACAACGTGATTCTCGTGGATGTCGACCGCCAGTTTCGCCTCGACCTCCGCGACCTGGAATCCAAGGTAACGAGCGCCCTCGACCAGGGCATGTTCCCTCTGGCCGTGATCGCCATCGGCGGGACCACCGAGGAAGGATCGGTCGACCCCGTCCACGAGATTGTCGACTTCCGCCGCCGCCTGGAGACCGGCCGAGGCCTCAGTTTCTGGCTGCACATCGACTCCGCCTGGGCCGGCTACCTTCGTACCCTTTTCGTAACCCGCGACCACGGCGCCAACCCGTCCGAATCCGACTTCCCGGCGCGCATCGCCGAGATCAACCAGTTCGCGTCGCGCCGCCTCCTGATCCGCCGCGGCCTGTATGAACGATCCGTCGATCTGCGTTGGGGAAGCCGTGAAGTCTGCTCGGCCTACCTCTCCTTTCCCAAGGCCGAATCCATCACCATCGACCCGCACAAGATGGGCTACGTCCCTTATCCCTGCGGCGTGGTGGCGTTCCGCAACGATCGCATCCGTCATTTCCTCACCCAGGAAGCGCCGTATATCACGGTCACCACTCCGGAGGACGTGCAGTCGAAGGTCTACCATCCGCCGTCGAACGTCGGCCCCTTTATTCTGGAGGGCTCCAAGCCTGGCGCGGCGGCGGCCTCTTTATGGCTGTCCCACCGCACGATCGCGCCGTCCCGCGAAGGCTACGGCGAGATCATGCGTGCCTCGCTGCTGGCGGCCCGTGAACTGTACGAACGGCTGGTGCATTGGGAGCAGTCCTGCCGCGCCAACCATGAGGAGACGGGGTATCGCTTCATTCCGATCACCGCCCCGCCTCCCGACACGAACATGGTCTGCTTCGTCGTCAAGGCCAAGGATTCCAACTCGCTTCCGCGGATGAACCGTCTGAGCGAGGCCGTATACAAGCGCTTCACGATCCAGGCCGAACTGGGCGAGCGGGATTACAGCTACTCTCAGCCGTTCTTTCTGTCGCGTACCCGATTCCATCTGCCGCAGTACTCGGCCCACTCGGTGGAAGACCTGCTGGCGCGCGCCGGGGTGGACGCCACCGAGTACCCCGCCCACGGCATCTTCGTCATCCGGGCGACGGTAATGAATCCGTACATCCTGCTCAGTTCCGAGACCGGCCATCGCCAGGAGTTCCTGGCCGACCTGGTGGAGAGGTTGGCCGCCGAAACCGGGCGTTGCCTCGCCGAAATCGGCTGAGTCCACCGGCGAACACGGTCGAGGAAGCCGGCCCGGAAGTGGGGGCAGTTGGTGGCGGGGACACGCCAGCGGTCCCGCTCGCTGTTGCCGGCGGTCCACAATGCGCCGGCCGGGGGGCCGGCGGCGGGCGAGGGCGCCTGCTCTACCAGGATCTGACTGAAGGGAAACACGGGACGGGAGCCGGGTCGAGATCGTCCAGGTCCTTACCTGTGAGGCCGAGTTTGCCGGTGATCGGGCGTCCAGCGTGGCAACTAAAGTGTCATTCAGCAGACGGCCCGTGCCGGCTGCTGCTCCAGGCTGAGAAAAGGTGGAGACGCGTTGGACGTCCCTGGGCGTCGAGGCCCGCGAGATCGCATGGCACGCGATGGGCGTGGATACGAGCGAATCAGTGCGGAGGCTGCTGGCCGAGGCGGCGAGCCGGTCACTCCTGAGCTTCGAGCGCGCGACGACGGTCCAGCAGGTGGGGCAGAAGCTCCGAACGGGTACGACTGGCGATGTCGATCGCTTCCGCGAGCGCCTTCCGAGCCACGTCCACCTGATCGGCCCACGCGGCGGAATCAGCGAATTCGGCCAGCAGGGACGCGTGTTCATGGCTGGAGACGCCACGCCAGTGTTCCGAGAGACGAAGAGCGTTGCGCCAGTAGCCCATGGCCCGAGGCCAATCGTCTTTTTCCCAGCCCTTGGCCAACTCGCGGGCTTCCGCCAGCAATTCCAGGGCATCGGAACCCTTCAGGTTCTCGATCAGGTGGAACTGCTGTTCCCGATGTTCGCGCTGAAGGCGATCGTCGTCCCGGCTCAGTTCGATTTGCGCGCGCAGAATCGGCAACTGCGCCCCTGGCCCAAAGTAGGACTCGACGAGTTCCTGTTGCATCCGGAGAAAGCGCGACGCCTGATCCGGTTGGCTCCTTGTGCCGTTGCTGACGACGTTGAGCAGAAGGTTGGGGTAGTGCGATCTGGCGGGCTCCAGAAGCCGTAGGACTTCGTCTATCGAAGCTCCGGAGGAGAGTCGAAGATTGACTCCCGTCTGCGAAAACGGAGCCGGCGGCGGCTCGGGCGGCGCGGGTGCCGGAGGGACCGGTGGATGGGGCGCGGCCGGCGTCGGGGTCGTGATCGCGATGTGCTGCCAGTGCCGGCGCGAGAGTTCCTCAGATTCGCTCGCGTTGCCCGTCTCCCGAAGGAAACCCGAGTAGGCGAGGTACGCTTGCCAGTATTCGGGGCCGGAGCCTCCGAACTGGCGTTCCGCTTCGCGAAATACTTCCGTGTACAGGGTCGCGGCCTTCGAAAAGGCTCGCCGGTTCTGGGCCATTCGAGCGAAGGTGATGCTCAACTGGATGCGCTCGAGCGGTTGGCCTTGATCGTCCGGCGTCTCCGAGGCGATGCGCCGTAGTTGCCGCTCGACAGTCTCGGCCTCCGCATAACGGCCTTCGTGGGAAAGCCAGCTATAAAGAGCGAGAGGTCCATCAACGCGGTCGGCGAGGGACGACCCTGCCGCGGGAGCGATTGCCGCGGCCCGTCGCAGTTCTTCTTCGGCGGCCTTCTTACGTCCGGTTCGCAGGAGGAAATCGGCCAGTTCGTTCGGCCTCGCGTTCAACCCGGCTTGGATGAAACCGCAAGTCCCCACCAGGGGAGTGAGGGACATGGACTGCCAGACGTCGTCGGGCTTGAGGTCCCGTTTGCGGCGCAGGGCCTCCTCGGCCTGGCCCAGGCGTCCGGTAGCTTCGTATGCCTGAGCGAGCATCGTGACGACTTGGCCCAGGTACCTACGGGAAGGACCGTTTTCGGCGGTTCGCAGCGACTGCTCCAGCACCGGAAGCGCGTCGAGGTACTGGCCGCCGGAAAAATAGCGGTTGCTCAACACCAGCGACAGCTTGACCCGTGAGACTGGAGAGCTTTCCGCACGCGCCAAGGCGTTCCTCACGCGGCTTTCCCCTCTCTTCTCGAGGCCGCGCCAAAAGTCAAAGTCGGCCGCAATCTGGACTCCCTCGGCGAAATCCGGCCGCTGCGGGTCTGCGTCGAGAGCGAGGCGCCATGCGCTTTCAGCCAGAGCCTCGCATCGCGGAAACTCGCCGGCCCCGAGGGACTGCGCAGCCTCGGCGGTGATACGCCGAACACGCTGTTCGAGGGTCTCCTCGCTCGCACCGAGGACCAGCGGCATCAGCAGGGCGATCGTCCACCCGGACCTCATACCGGCCATAGACTCATTCTGCGGCCCGGAGGTTCCCACAAACGATCCAGCGGAGACCTTAGCGCCGAACGAACTGGTACCAGAGCACGTAGATCGATTGCGCCGGGCCATCGGACAACTTCGCGACCGGCTAGTAGTCACGAGCAAGGGCCAGATCACAGTTCCGAAGGAGATTCGCGATCATCTCCCGCTGCGAGCGGGCGAGCGTCTTGATTTCCAGCTTATGCCGGAGGGGTAGATCGTGGTCCGTCCTAAGCGGAAGGACGTTCGAAGGCTAAAAGGGGTACTGTTCAGTTCTCGCGAAGCGCAGTCTCTATCGACGAGATGAACCGCGCGATTGCCGAAGGATTTGGCCACCTGTGAAGGGACTGGACGCTAACGTCCTGGTTCGTTTTCTGGTTGCCGACGATCCGGCGCGCGATTGGCATGGCCTGCGCTCGACCTTGCGATCGTGCAGGGCCTTGGAAACCAGGGACACGGTCGCCAGCATCCGCGTTGTTCGTCGTATGCAAGTGGTTGACTCGATTCAACTATCGATGACGGAAAGCGGGAAACGCGTTGGACGGCCCCGGTTCTCCCGGCC
>JBJXGR010000228.1:0-4903 GCA_046160045.1 Bryobacteraceae bacterium | reverse complement strand
TTCATGAAAAACGCTCCGGAGTCCGTGAAGCCCTCGAAATTGCCACTCACTCCGGAGATGCATTGCACCCTCGCGGCATGAGGCCACTCTCATGGACCCCGCTGTGCAGAAAAGTGCCAATCTCCAGGGACGAAGTCTGCCTGGAGCGGAGGATCGCCCGCGACGTCCGGGAGCGAGGACGCACGCGCCAGTCCGTGCTCCAGCAATACCAGGCTACAGTGCGTCCGATGTGTGAACGCTTTGTGATGCCAGTGCGCGTGTACGCCGACGTGGTGATTCGCGGCGACTGGCCGCTGGCGGAGTCGGCCATGCGAATCCTCGCGCACGCTTCCCAGCCGGGCGGAATCGCCGGCGCAGCCTCGCCCGCCTGACGCCAGGGTCAACGGAATTTCCTTGTGCGATAATGCCTTGGCGATGTCGGAAGCACGAAAGGAAATCAACGAACTATGAAGAGAGATGGAGCGTTCTCAACGGCTCTTGCGATGGCGGGGCTCGCACTGAGTCTGACCGCTGGCATGGCGTCGGCGGATGAGTTCGATTTCGAAACGAGAGCCGCCTGTAAGAATGTGCCTGCTTACGCGGCGCTCAAGGCCGCGCTGGTAGCGGCCCGCTCGCAGGCCAACGGCGGATTCAATCTCGACATGTGGGCGACCGTCGTCAATCGCGACGGCGTTGTCTGCGCGGTTGCTTTCACCGGGACCAACCGCGGCAGCCAGTGGCCGGGCAGCCGGGTCATCTCAGCCCAGAAAGCGAATACGGCCAATGCCTTCAGCCTGCCCGGTCTGGTGCTCTCGACGGCCAACCTGTACGCCGCCGTGCAACCCGGCGGCAGCCTCTTCGGTCTCCAGGAAAGCAATCCGGTGAATGTGGCGGTGGCGTATCGCGGCAGCCCGCTGAACAGCGGCACGGTGAACGACCCGATGGTCGGAGGCCGCATCGGCGGCGTCAACGTGTTCGGCGGCGGTCTGGCTTTGTACAACGCCAATCGCGAGTTGGTTGGCGGCCTCGGCGTCAGCGGCGACTCGTCGTGCGCGGATCACAACATCGCCTGGCGGACGCGGAGCACGCTGGCGCTGGACTATCTTCCCGCCGGAGTCAGCGGCGACCCGTCCCGTCCGGACAACATCGTCTACGATGTCGTCAACCCCGGGGGGCATCCGGCCGGCGTCAGCACGGGAGGTTGGGGCCATCCGGCTTGCAGCGTCGCGGCCACGGGCATCGCGGCCGGGCTCCCTTCCAAGCGGTGACGCACCCGCCGGCGCGCCGGATACATCGTCTGCGCTGGCCTCAGCTGTGTGGCGGCCTTAAGGCCGCGGCGCGCTTTAGCGCGCCCCTCGGGTTTGGCCCTTTGCGCTCCAACGGTAGGAGCCGCAGACTGTAGGGGCCATAGGCGCTAACTTTAAGAACTTGCGGAACGACTTGTGGCGGTCGACGCCGCAGACACGTGTGCCACAATGTTTCGCCGGCCGCGACGCCATCAACACACTACCGGCGGCGGTGCTGCTCCCTCAGTACCGCCGGGTCATCCATGCGCGGGGAGGGCTTGGGATCGAGAGGATCCCTCGCCAACTCGGGAACAAACAGGCGGGCATCCACGGGCTGCAGCGTGTAGGGCCGGTAGTCGGGCTCATCGGTGAAGCAATCGCCGAGATCGGACGCGCTCGCATCGAACAGGTTGAGGGGCGGAATGCGGAGAATCCGGAACGCCGTCTTGAGCAGACCGGGAAAGCTCGAGTTCACGTGCGAGACGTAGTTCTTCTTCGCCCAGGGGCTGACCGCCAGCAGTAGCGTGCGATGGGAATCGATGTGGTCCCGTCCGCCGGCGGCATCGTCTTCAGTGACTAATATCGCCATTTTGCGCCACCAGGGGCTTTTGGACAGGTACTCGACGATGCGGCCAAGCGCATAGTCGTTGTCAGCCACAAAGGACTCCTCATACGGGTAGCCGTCCTCGGGGCGGGCCTTGGCCATGTGGTCGTTCGGCAGATGGAGGAATAACAGGCGCGGGAGGGGCTTGCCCGGCTTCCGGTAAAGTGTCTCGATCTCCTGGATGAACTGGGAGGCCCGGTATTGATCGGGGATATTCATGTTGTACCCCGGATATTGCCGTGAGGTGTTGCGAAAGAGCGGATTGGGCATGGGCACATTGGTCAGGAAACCCGCGCCGGTTGGCTTGAGTCCCGGCCCTTCCTCGACGCCGGCCAGTTCGAAGCCCTCGCCGAAGTTGCGGAACGGGATTCCGTGCCGTTCGAGATGATGCCAGAGGGTGCCCGCTTCGGGCTGTTCCTCCGGATGGACGGACGAGTTCGACCCGGCAAACAGCAATCGCCCGGGCGCGCTCGTGGGCAGCCGGAAATCTTTCTGGCCGGCATAGGCCGCGCGCAGGGTCGATTCGGTCCATGCATTCGGATAGGCGCCTACCAGCCAATGGTGGCCATCGACGCTGACTTCAGAGTCGGCATAGAAGTTATCGCTAAAGGCGTAGGTCTCGGCGAGTTTGTGGTGATTCGGAGTCACGTCGACCCGCTGGAGACTGAATCGGTCCCCGCGTCCGCTGGCGTAACCGCGGCGGCCGAACCGGGCCAGACCCGGGAAGCCGAGCACCTTGCCATTGGAGACCTCGCGGATATCCCCGAACACTTCATCGAAGGTCCGGTTTTCCTTGACGATGATCACCACATGGTCGATCTGTTCAGGTAGCGCGGCGGGCGGTTTGGACGGCGCAAATCCAGCGGATTCCAGCACCCGGCTGCTGAATTTGGCCAACTCGGCTTCCGACGGGAGAGGAAACACCGAAATACTCCCCCGGCGAAGCGCGCCCACAAACGTGTCGTCGTTCACCGGTTTGAGATTCGGCCCTGTCCCGTTGCCCTTCACGTTCGTAACGTAGACATCGTCTTCCTCGACCGCGACACGGGAGGGAAACCAACCCACCGGGATGTGGCCGATCATCTGCATCCGCCGCGTGTCCAGGACCCCGACGGCGTTCAGGCCCGCCTCCGCGATGAGCAGCCACCCGCTGGACGCGTGGTACCCCATGCCCATAGGGAGGACGCCGCGCAGGTGTTCGAGCCCGGGAACGCGGATCGGGATCTGGCGCACGATCTTGCGGGCCGCGCGGTCGATGACGGTGATCGCGTCGTTGTGGCCGTTCGAGACAAAGACATATTGGTCGGTCGCGAGAACGCCCGAGGGGCTGCTACCGCCGTGGCTGCCCTTCTGGCCGAACGCGGTTCCCGTCCGGAGGAAGCCTTCGAGCTTGAGCTTGGCCGGATCTGCAAGGTCGACGATCGCCAGCGAGTTCGACTCCTGGACGTTGGGGTCCCCGAGCGCCGGCACCGCGATGGGTTTTCCCGAAGCCGTCTGGGCGGTGGTTCCCCGCAGTGATTCCGGGGACGGGAATCCGAACGCGGCGAAGGGCAAGCCGGTCTCCCTTGCCTGCGTGCGATTCGCCCCCGGCAGCGCCTGATACTCGAACATGCCGATGTTGGTGACGTAGGCCGTACGCCGGTCCGGAGCGAGGGCGATGGAGAACGGCAGCCGCCCCAGCCGAAGGGACGAAACGATGCGGCGTTTGCCGATGTCGATCGTGACGATGCGGAAATTCGCCTGATCGAGCACGTGCACCAGCCCGCGCTGGCTATCGACCGCAAGGTCGCCGGAATAACTGTCGGAGAAGTTGACGCCGTCGACCGCGTTGTTCAGATCGACGACCCAGCGGGTGGCTCCATCGGCCGGTTGGAGAGCGCGGAGGCGGCCCGAGTTGCCGTCGGCGGCAAACAGGTTGCCGCGATCGCCGAAGGCCAGCCCCATAAAGACGCTTCGCCACTGATCGTCCGAGTCGGCAGGCGCGCCCTTCGGAGGCCCATCAGCGACGAAATGGCGAATCGTCCGGGTATGGTCTTTAGCGGTCTCGAGGAGCGTGATGGAGAACCGGTCCGGGCCGCTGTTGGCGGACGCGACGAGCCTCCCGCCAGGGGCGACCGCCAGGCCGAAGGGGCCGGGGCCGGTCTGGTATTGATTTCCTTCCGGGTGAAGGATACGGCCCCCGGGGAGAATGCTGGGACCCTTCGCGTGGCGCTGGGCGGGGCGGTCGCCGGCCGGTGCGGAATAGTCCGCCGCGACGGCGAACCAGATCATGCCCAAGCCGGCGATCGGCACAAGCCATGGGCGAACCGGGTGTTTAAGCATTCCTCCGATTTATAGCAGAGGCGGGTCTGGGCGGAATAGACGGCCGCCGTCCGCCCGCATCCGAACCGCGGCCGGCAGGCCGCGGACAGGGCGGTTGGGGCAGAGAGTCGACTCCTCGGGGCACACGGGTCCGCGGCCGGCAGGCCGCGGGTCGCATCAGAACAGCGTCAACGGGGGCGGAGCGTGGGCGTCGTGCAGCACGTGCGGATGCTGCCGCACGGTGAACCACGCCGCCAGCGCGACGGCCATCACCAGATTAGCGCCCCTTGGGCCGAAGACCCGCCTAGGCGCGCCGGAGGCTTTGGTCCGCGGCGTGGCTGCGACGGAGTCCCCATGGGCCTGCGGCCACCAAAGCGAACGAAAAACGCGTCGCAGCCCCGAGCGTAAGCGAGGGGGTCCCTTCCCGCGCGCCGGAGCCCACGGCGTAAGCCGTGGGGTTGCCGACAGCCTCCACCCCTCCCGATGGCCGGCACTAACAGAGGCCCGACCGCAAGGCAGGGCGAGCGCTGGCACTCGATTTCCGCGAACCTTCTACGCCGTGGGGTTGCCGGCAGCGTTCACCACTCCCGATGTCCCGCACCAACAGAGGCCGTAGAGTAGGAGAGGAAGCGACAGCCTGAACTGCGGCCCCTCTCCCCTCGTCGAACCGGAGGTGCAGATTTCCCGCGTCCGGCTCTCCTGAAAACTCTCGCCTCAGACTTGCACAGTGGCC
>JBJXGR010000227.1:0-19990 GCA_046160045.1 Bryobacteraceae bacterium | reverse complement strand
CGGAGGCCTTACCCCACACAGACACCAGTGTAGTCACGCGGAAAAAACTCCCCGAACAGCGCAAAGCCCGTTAAAACCCAATGCCTTACGCCGCCGAGCCAATCTGTCTCCAAGGGTGAACATCCGTTGGAAGAATTGGCGTCGTTCGATGCGGAGATCCGGCCCACGGCGCGAATCTCCTTCGGCCCTCGCGGCGAGCAGCAGCACGATGATCTGGTGATGGCCTTGGCGCTGGCGTGCTGGTACTTCCGCAAGCTGAACCCGCCCTCTCCATCGCCGCAAACCTTCAGCTTGCCGTTCTACTGACCCGGCGCTTCCGGTGCTTCCTTCTTCGGGATTGACGGCGGTCGCTGAACCGGTCACAAAGCCGGCCTTCGGCCGGCCGCATACCGCGAGGGGGGAACTTAAAGTCTTGCTGAAGCTCGCGTTACATCGGAGCAAATGGCCAAAGTCGAGAGCCGACGCCTGTCAACTCACTTGATGACTTCCGTCAGGCGATGCTCCGGCTTCGGCGGCGACGGGCGGAAGGCTTCCAGTGTCTCCCCCTCGCGGCGCCCGCCGAGCCTGGCGACCGCGACGCTGACGATCCTCCGCAGCAGCGCAGGATCGGCCACCGCGCGAAGGTTGAGGGTCAGGGTATGGACCGCCGCCGCTGAGGCCATCAGGTCGCCCTCGACGCGTGGTTCGTCGCCATTGCGGCAGAGGCTCGCCTTTACAAATCCGGTCGCGGCGCGGTCGATCAACTTCAGGTGGGCGATCTGCGCGCCGGCGCGCGTCAGTTCCGCTTCCACCTCATCCAGCAGCGGGCCGGCTACCATCGGCGGGGTCATCGCCTTCCGAAGATGCACCGTAGCCCGCCAGTTCAGCCAGCCGAGAGCGGCCTCGGCTTCGGCATACCAGGTGTAGTCGACATCCGGGAGCAGCTTCTGGCCGGTGGGCTGGTCGCCTTCCAGCACAGCGTCCAGCCACTGTCCCACCTGCTGCCCGGTGATCGCACTTACGTGAAAATCGGCGTCCGGCGGCGTCGAAGAGTACAGGTCGGCCTTCGTGTAGCAGACGAGGTCGGCTTCCCTGACCTGGTTCCGGAACAGGTACCTCAGCCGGGGATCCGCGTCGTCGCGATCCATTTCCTCCGCCGTCCGCGGGTCCACCAGCACCGTGAACGGTGCGATGCGAAACCGGTCGCGATAATCCGACTTGAGCGGTTGCAGGATGGTGGCCGAAAGGTCAATGCAACTGCCGACCGCTTCGGCGAAGATCACGCCGGGTGTCAAGCGCGACAGCCGTTCCGCCGCCGCGATCATGTCCGAGAAGCGGCAGCAGAAGCAACCTCCCGTGACCTCGCCGGTGGCGACCCCCGAGACCTCGGCAAACTCGCTGTCGACCAGAGCGCCGGCCTGATCGTTGGTGATGATCGCGGCACGGAGTCCCTGGCGTTCGAGCGACTTGGCCGCGCTGAGAAGGAGCGTCGTCTTACCGGCTCCCAGGAATCCGCCCACGAGCACGAGCACGGGCGGCAATCGGTTCGGCGTTTCCATTGGCGTCCTTCGGTTCCCCGAGTATACCCCGGCGGTTTACCGGAGTCCGATAATGAGTTCGATCGGCCTCACCGTCCTGGGCAGCCGGATGCGGGATCGCGCGGGGTCGACTTGCGGCCAGGGCATGCCGTCGATGCTGACCACGCCAATCGTCCGGCCCTCGGGCACGCGCACGGTGAGCCAGGCGTTGCGGAAGGGCGAGCGGCGGGGCAAGTCCACGGTGCCGCGCACGGCTTGGGCGCCGCCGCGGAGCGTGTAACTCATGGGCCCGTACACCGTGGGCGCATTTCGCACGGAGATCTCCTGTCCCGGCGCGAGCCAACGCTCCGGCGTGGCGGAGGCGAGCAGCAGGTCGCCGTCGTATTCGGTCACCAGCATGTCCCGCAGGCGGTGCACGAACTTCGCCTCATCCGGGATCTTGTAGAACGGCCCGCTCGGAGAGGCCCACTGGCGGAACTCCTCGGTGAAGACGTTGACGCTTGGGTAGTAGCAGGAAACGAAGTTGTTGTAGAGCGCGCGAATGGCCGCCCGGGCCTCGCCGCGCCGCAGGTAGGCGCGGATGGGGTTCTGCAGGTTGGCCTGGAACACCATGCCGCCGCGACTGAACCAGAACGCCTCGTCCACCCAGCCGTGTGGGTTGAGCCCTAGCGGCTCCGACATCGTGAGATTGTCTTCCCAGTCGTCGATCACCCAACCCGCGAGAGACTCGTTCGCTCCGTAGATACCGGTGTCGACCAGGATCAGCGGGCCGTACAACAGTTCTCGCGTGGCCGACAGCCGGTAGGTGGGCAGAACCTTCTCCGGGTAGCGGGAATAGAAGGCCACACGAAGAGGTCCGAACAGCCGGATGCGCTGATGGACCCGCGTGGGGACATACGGCACCCAAGTGTCGTCGCGCAGGCGCACCACCGGCGACGAGGCCGCGGCCCGGTCCACTGCCCGGCGCAGGTCGGCGCGGTAAAGCGTGGCTTCCCGCTCGTACGCCGCGGCATCGGGATCGCCCGTTTCCGCCAGCGCTCTCGCCAGCGACGACAGGCCCACGCTCGAATAGGCGTTGACCGAGAACCAGTGTCCCCAGTCGCCGTTGTCCTCGAGATGCCCGGCCGGAAGCAAGCCGTACTCGGCGCAGGGGACTCCGCGGTCGAGAACCTTGGTCAGCTTGCGCTGTTCGATGATCCAGCCGGCCGCCTTCTTCAGGCTGGGGAGCACGCTCGTCAGCCAGCCTTTGTCCCGAGTCATCCAATAGTGCTCGAGGAGCGACCAGAGCACCGTCCCGTGATCAAGGTTGTAGTTGCTGGCGGTGTAATCGTATTCGTCCCCGGTTTTGGCTCCGTGATAGACGCCAGCCTGGTCCGTGAACGTCCCGCGGAACGGTTTGGAGCCCTGGACTGCCGGCCAGGTATTGAGGTAGGTGCGGGCGAGGTCATGGTAGCCGGCGACGTCGAGCAGTTGCGACTGAAACGCGGCCTCGTTGGCGAAGACCTTGTAATAGTAGCTGGCCGCCGGCACCATGTAGAGGCGGCTGAGTGGATCTTTGGTCGCCGAGATCCGGATGCGGGCGATCAAGCCTTTGGCAAAGACGTTGAAGCGCTCCTCGGGAACCTGGAAGGGAACGCCTTGCGAGGTGACGCTCCGCCAGTAGTCGACGACCCGCGCCCGCTCGGCAGCGTAGTCGAGGCGATCGAGGAGCGAGCGTTCGCCGGCCGTCAACCCGGGGACAAACGGAACTGCCAGGAAGGCCACCGATTCCTGGCCGGGGTTGAGGGAGACGCTCGTGCGAAGGCTCTTTCCGTCGACGGCGGCCGTGGCTCCGGGAAAGGGCCGGACGTGTGCGCGCGTGGACTGGCCGCCTTCCGCTGTGAGCAACGCCCCGTCGAAGGCGAGGTCTTCGTGCGGTTCCATGCGCAGCCACAGATCCGCGCGGGCGGCCGCGTCTCCCCGATTGCGGGCCCGAAGCTTGACCATCAGGACGGCGGGCGTCTGCTCATTGCGTGAGGCGTCTTCGGACGAGAGCGGGCCGGTGAGCAGGGTGGCGAAGGCTTCTTCCTCGTACTCGATGGCGCCGGAGGTCCAGCGCGCGGTGGCGACGGGCAGATAGCCTTCCAGAACGCTCAACGTGGAGTCCTGGGATTTCGGACGGAAGGTTGCAGGGTCGCCGGTGCCGATCAGCCAGCGGATGCGGTCGCCGGTCCAGGTCAGCCGGGCCAACTCACGGCCCATTGCCTTGGTGCCCCGTTTGCTGATCATGAGATTGCCGCCCCACTCGAATGCGAACTTCTGCCAACTGGCATCGGCAGCCAGCGGCAGATACAATCGGTCGCCCTGTCGTTCGACCGGGTCGAGTGCGGGAATCTCGCGGCTCGCGCGCTCGTAGGTCTGCTCAGGCTCGTGTGCCAGGCGCTCGCGAATCCGCTTGACCGCACTGGAGGAGAAAGGCCGTCGATCCGATGCAGCCGTGATGTAGGCGTGGGCGTGTGGGACGTAGATTGGCTCTGTGTGGGGCGTGAACGAGAACGATTGCGGGCCGTTCCTGACTTCGACCACGGTGACGTCGTTTGAGCCGGCGGGACGGGGATCCGTTGCGTCGATGGTCAGAAGCGCGCCGCCGTCGATGGGCTTCACGGCCCGTATCCACCCGTTGTAAGCGCGGAACGTGGGGGTGCGACCGGTCGGCAGATTGTTCACCAGGACCTTCGGTTCCCTCCGCTTCACTTCGGATTCGCTGAATACCTGGACGGAATCGATCTGAGGATGGTCGTCGGGTTTGAACACCAGGCGGAAGCGGATCGCCCGGCGATAGCGGACACCGGGAAGGTTACCCGCGCGCGGGTTCTCCGCGGCGTCGAGGGGCAGGAACGTGAAACGGCAGGTCCGCGCCTGGCAATTCACTTCAGTTCTCGCAGCAATCCACTTCCCCTGCCAGGGGTCGTCCACCGGGTCTTCAATGTTCGGCATGCGGGGAGGAGGGTAGGGCCAGTTCTGGAACCAATACTGTAGTTCGGCCCTCCGCAGGTCGTAGTCCTTTCTGAAACGGACGGCCACCTCGACCAAGTCGCGCTCTTCCGCCCACTGCAAACCGTAGATCCCCCGGCCGTCCTTCGCACGCACCAGTCCGCGGGGGTGCTGGTAGTCGAACGTGGTCTGACGGGTGTGAAAGTCTTCGGAGCAACAAGCGCGGGCGAAGGGGGCGAGGTCCATCTTCTCGCCGGCGGCGAGGGTGGCACCCAGGGCGAGGAGCAGGAGTTGTTTGTGCATACGCGAGTCCCGAACAACGGGAGGCGCATGCGATCGGGCGCACCCATGCGGCCCCATCAAGATTCTGACATTTCTGTTCGGCGGTGCCGAGGGGGACCGAAGTCCTCTCTGTCGTTTGGCCTTCCTGGTTTTTGCGAGCGGTGCTGGGTGCACTTGATGGTTGATGTGAAGCGGTCCCGCTCTGCGGCCACGTAGTGCCTGGCACCCCGAAAGTGTGCCGGAATGAACAGCCGCGCCCTTGGGAGTATTCGGCCCCTCGGTGCCTGGCACCGCGAACTTGTACCGGATTGAAACAAATCGCGACCTTGGCAGGTCCGAGCGCAGCGTGCCTGGCACCATGAAAGTGTGTCGGAGCGAACAGCCGCGCCCTCGGGAGTATTGGGCCCCTCGGTGCCTGGCACCGCAAATTGTACCGGAATGAAACCATCGCGACGTGGGCAGTTCCGACCGCAGGGTGCCTGGCACCATGAAAGTGTGTCGGAGCGAACAAGCGGCGCCCTTGGGAGTACTCGGCCCCTCGGTGCCTGGCACCGCAAAACTGTACCGGAATGAAACAATCGCGACCTTGGCAGACGCGGCTGCGTGGGCCTAGCACCACGGAAAGTGTGCTGTGCTGTGCTGTGCCGGAACCCCTGTCGTGTGCTGTGTGCCGGAACCCCTTGACAAACCCCATCATGGATGTCCCTGTTTGCCCCCCGGTTTTGGGGCAGCCTTTCAGACCGCGGCGCGCTTCGGTGCCACGGGACTTCGTCCCCCCCGCCGGCCGAAGGCCGGCATTGCGGGTCTCACATCCGCGGAGGATCGTGGCCCACAGGAAGATGCAGCCCCGAGCGTCAGAATGAGTGCGGAAATCAAGTTCTCCGCTCGTGAAATGGAAAATGGCCGACCAGCCACCGCTCCCTGGCGACGGTCGCGGCTCCGAAGAAAACTGCAACCCTTCGGCTTTAGCAAAGGGGGTTGCCTTTGGTCGCACGATCCAGGCACCCACGGCGTCAGATGAAGGAAGACGTCCGGCATCGACGCAAAGGGTCCCAACGGCTGGCCGGCCGGGGACCTGCGCCGTCAGCAAGGGCCAAACGGCACCCTTTGCGTGCCCCTCTGCATCCCAGCCCTTTTGCCGGAATGGCCTCGCCGGCCGTACGCTACCATGAATGGACGATGCGCTCCCTTCGCCGTAAATGGAGCAGAATCTCCCGAACCGCGCGGGAAGTGCGGATGTTCGCCCGCGCGATGCATTCCGCGCACCACCCGATCCTGGCGCAGATCATTCCGATCCGCCGCTGCAATCTCTCCTGCACCTACTGCAACGAGTTCGACAAGGTGTCGCCGCCTGTGCCGACCGGCGAGATGCTGCGCCGCATCGACCGCCTGGCGGACCTCGGGACGACCATTGTCACTCTCAGCGGCGGGGAGCCGATGCTGCACCCCGACTACGACCGCCTGCTCGGGCGGATTCGCGAGCGGGGCGCCATCGCCACCATCATCACCAATGGGTACCTGCTGACTCCGGCGTCGATTGGCCGGCTCAACCGCGCGGGCCTCGACTACCTGCAGATCAGCATCGACAACGTCCTGCCAGACGACGTCTCCAAGAAGAGTCTGAAAGTTCTGGATCGGAAGCTCGCATGGCTAGCGGAATTCGCCGAGTTCGGCGTCACGATCAATTCCGTGCTGGGCAGCGAGGTCGCCAACCCAGGCGACGCGCTGGCCGTCGCGCTTCGCGCGCGGGAACTGGGGTTTTCGAGCACCGTTGGCGTTCTGCACGACCAGGAAGGACAACTGAAGCCGCTCGGTCCAGCGCAGCGCGACATCTACTCCAAGACGCTGCGGCTGGGGGCGTCGCTGTTCTCTTTCGCGCACTTCGACCGTTTTCAGAACAATATCGTGCACGGATTGGCGAACCACTGGCATTGTCCGGCGGGCGGGCGATTTCTGTATGTCTGCGAGGACGGACTGGTGCATTACTGCTCCCAGCAGCGAGGCCAACCGGCCATTCCGCTCGCCGACTACACCCCGGAGGATCTTCGCCGCGAAGGGCAGCGAACGAAGGGTTGTGCGCCGTTCTGTACGATCTCGTGTGTAAATCAGACGGCGATGCTCGACGAGTTTCGGACGAAGCCGCGGGAAACCCTGGTTCAAATCATGGAGCGGCGAAGGGAACAGGATCCGTCATTCCAGCCTCCGGCTCTCGTCAATCTGCTGTCCTGGATGTTCCTGCACCCGGCGCGGAGGCGGTTCTTTGGTAAGCTCGCGCTCCGCTTGCTCGGAGCGGCAGAGCCTTCCTGACCCGCGCATTTCCGTCAGCTGCGTACCTCGAATTCGGCGGAAGGGCGCCGGATCTCGAGCCGTGGCGCGGGGCAAGCGCCGGACGCATGGAGATTGCCTATTCGTGCGTCAAAATGGATCTATGCGCTTCTGTCGGCTCCGGTTCACGCTGGCTGCGCTCGCTGTCATGGCCACCACTGCTCAGACTCCTCCCGATCCCCCGGTCGCTCCCGTTCACCCTCACCGTGAGGTTCGCCACGGCGCAACCGTGATCGATAACTACCATTGGCTGCGCGAGAAATCGAATGCCGAGGTGGTGAAGTACCTCGAGGCCGAGAACGCCTACACCAAGACGGCGTCCGCGAGCCTCAAGCCGCTCGAAGAGACGCTCTATCGGGAGATGTTGGGGCGGATCAAGCAGACGGACCTGGAGGTCCCAGTGCGGCGCGGCAGTTACCTCTACTATTCGCGCACCGAGGAAGGCAAGCAATACCCGATCCATTGCCGCAGGAAGGGCGCCATGGAGGCGCCTGAAGAGATCGTGCTCGATCCCAATGAACTGGCCAAATCGCACAAGTTCGTCGGGATCGGCTCGATGGTCACCAGCGATGACGAGAACCTGTTGGCGTACACCGTGGATTTCGCCGGTTTCCGCCAGTACGCGCTTCATGTGAAAGATCTTCGAAGTGGCGCTACCCTTCCGGACACCTTCGAGCGGGTCACCAGCGCGCAATGGGCCGCCGACAACAGAACCCTGTTCGTGACAACTGAAGATGCCGTGACCAAGCGCTCCGACCGCCTGTGGCGGCATGTTCTGGGGGCCGCGGAATTCGAGCCCCTCTACGAGGAGAAGGACGAACTCTACGACGTCGCCGTGGTGAAGACGCGCGACCGGAAATACGTGCTTCTCGGCATCGAAGCCAAAGACACGACCGAGTGGCGCTACCTACGGGCGGATCGTCCCCAGTCGAGCTTTGCGCTCTTTCTCGAGCGCAAACGCGGTCACCGCTACTACCCCGACCATCGCGAGGAACTCTTCTATATCCGCACCAATCGGAACTCCGTCAACTTCTCAGTGATGACCGCGCCAGAAAGGGATCCGCTCCCCAGAAACTGGAAAATGTTTCTTCCTCATCGCGAGGACGTGCTGCTCAGCGACCTCGACCTGTTCCGGGACTTCGCGGTTTCCGTGGAACGAACCCAGGCAGCTACCCGGCTTCGGATTTACAATTTCCGAACCGCCCGTTGGACGGAGATTCCGTTTCCCGATCCCGTCTATACCGCTTCCCCCTCGGAAACCCCCGAGTACACCTCGCCGGCGTATCGCTACAACTACCAAAGCCTGGTGTCGCCTCCGAGCGTCTACGACTACGATGTCGCGAGCGGCCAATCAACGCTGCTGAAGAGGAGGGAAGTCCTGGGCGGATACGATGCCAGCCAGTACATCTCTGAACGCCTGTGGGTCACTGCAAGGGATGGGACGAAGGTGCCCGTGTCCATCGTCTACAAGAAGGGCTTTCCTCGCGACGGCACCGGCCCCCTGCTCCTGTACGGGTACGGATCGTACGGCATTGGCATCCCGGCGTCGTTTTCCATTCCGAGGCTGAGTCTGCTCGACCGCGGGATGGCGTTTGCCATCGCTCATATCCGCGGCGGCGACGAGATGGGCTGGCAGTGGCGGCTGGACGGGATGCTCATGAAGAAGAAAAACACCTTCTTCGATTTCATTGACTGTGCCGAATTTCTGGTCTCCGGCAAATGGACGTCCAGAGACCGCCTGGTGATCGAAGGCGGCAGCGCCGGCGGCCTGCTGATGGGAGCCGTCGTCAACTTGCGCCCGGATTTGTTCAAGGCTGTGCACCTGGCGGTACCGTTCGTGGACGTGATGAACACCATGATGGATGAGTCGCTTCCGCTGACCGTCGGCGAGTACCTGGAATGGGGCAACCCGAAAGAAAAGGCCGCCTACGACTACATGAAGACCTACAGTCCCTACGACAACCTGGAGAAACGCGCTTATCCCGCGATGCTGGTGACCACCAGTCTGAATGATAGCCAGGTGATGTATTGGGAGCCCGCCAAGTACGTGGCCAGGCTGCGGACGCTCAAGACCGACCAGAACCCACTGCTGCTGAAGATCAAGATGGAGCCCGCGGGACACGGGGGCGCCTCCGGCCGATATGACCGACTGCAGGACAATGCGTTCGAATTCGCGTGGTTGCTGAAGCAAGTTGGGATTCTGAAATGAACTCGGCTGGCCCTTTCCAACCACAATGGTGGTTCTCGGCCAGGAAACTAATCCAAGTGGCAATCATAAGCTGTGTTTTGTCATATAGTTGTGTGCGGACCTCGGCTTGCTCTTATGTAGTATGCCCCGGTGTGCGCGAGGGGTGGAAGGCGGCCAAAGATGAGATCATCTGGAATCGGGACGGCAATTCAGCGGACAGCGATGGCTAGCTGCGCGCTGTTGATGAGCCTCCCCGCGAGCTTCGCCCAATCAGAGGTGGAACCGCCTTTAGCGACGCCGGAGACGCAACAGGCGGCTCCGCTTCTCTCGCCTGACCAATTGAATAACCTGGTGGCGCCGGTCGCGTTGTACCCCGACCCGCTGCTCAGCCAGATACTGGCGGCGAGTACGTATCCTTTGGAAATCGTGGAAGCGCACCAGTGGCTCGGGCGGAACCGCAACCTCCAGGGAACTCAACTGATGGACGCTGCCAGGCTGCAGAACTGGGACGCGAGCGTCCAGGCGCTGGTAGCGTTTCCGGATGCGCTCAATCTGCTGGCCAACGACGTCCGCTGGACTACCGACCTTGGGAATGCGTTCCTGGCCCAGCAGGCCGACGTAATGAGCGCGGTGCAGAGAATGCGCGCGCAGGCCAGGGCGAACGGCAGGTTGAACACCACCCGCCAACAGGTGGTGACCATGGACCAGGATGCCATTGAGATCCTGCCGGCCGATCCGCAGGTGGTGTACGTTCCTATCTACAGCCCGGCATACGTGTGGGGACCTGCCTGGGGTGGTTACTACGATTTGTGGTATCCGCCGGGCTTTTCGTTCGGGTTCGGATTCGGCTCGGGCATCTATATGAGTAGCTATTACCCAAGCTGGGGCGGCTGGGGAGGCTGGGGCTGGGGTTGCGGATGGTCCGGCCGAAGCTTGTATCTCAATTCGGGATTCTTCAACCGGTACGGGTTCCGCGGGGGCCACTCCGGACGCTTCGGCGGCGGCTTCGCGGGCCGTGGATACGGAGGGAGAGCGGCTTGGGCACATGATCCAGGCCACCGAATGGGCATTCGGTACCCGAACCGGGAGATTGCGGGCCGGTTCAACTCAAACCGATTCGGTTCGGGCGGATTTGGCAGCGGGCGGAACGGAGGGCGATTCGATTCTGGCCGGTCTGATGGGCTTCAGGGAAACAGAGGTACCTGGGGTGGGGGGGGCAGCGGATTCCGATCAGGCTCTTCGGGCGACTGGCGACGTTTCGGTGACGGCAACCGGTCATCATCCACAGGGCAATCGGTGGCGCGGGGCTTCGCGCGATCCGGCGACTCCGGATTTCGATCGGGCTATCGCGACGGGTCCTCTCGGCAGGCGTCACCGAACTATGACGCTGGCGGTTCGCAGAGCTACCGGGCTCCAACCCGGAGTTCTCGCGATTATGGCTCGCCTCAGGGCGACTGGCGGCGTTTCGGTGACAACCGATCCGCGCGTGGATCTGGCGACTCCGGATCTCGGTCGGGCACCAGCGGCTACGCGTGGTCCTACCGGCAGCCTTCCCCGAATTACGGCGCGGGCGGCGGGTCGCAGAGTTCTCGCGGGTACGGCGGGCAGGGCTACCGGAGCGCCCCTTCGGACAATCGGTCTCTCGGGTATTCAGCGCCGCGCGGTGGGGGCTTCTCAGCGCCGAGATCCTACTCTGCTCCGAGCCAAAGCTATTCGGCTCCCAGGTCGTTTTCAGGCTCACGCGGATCCGGCGGATATTCGGGCTTCTCGGGCGGACGTTCCAGCGGATCGTCGGGCTTTTCGGGGGGCCGCTCAGGCGGGTATTCGGGTTTCTCGGGCGGACGTTCCAACGGATCGTCGGGCTTCTCTGGGGGCCGCTCGGGCGGAGGTTCGGGCTTCTCTGGGGGCCGCTCTGGCGGAGGTCCGGGCTTTTCTGGCGGGCGCTCGGGCGGAGGCGGCGGACATCGTCGGTGATCCTGCCTGCCGCGGACCTAGAGGCCCGTCCCAGGTCTTCGCAGGGCGGAAGGGGTCCCGTCTACGGCACGCTCCGGTCAACCGCGTAGGGGCCTCCGCCCTCTAACGGACCGAATGTTCCAGCAGCCTCGGCGGACGGCTCGCGATCGAATGACAGAGCTTCGATCAGACGCAGCAGGCTCGACTGGAAACTCCAGCATTCCTCCACAGTGTCTACGCCTCGTTGATTCATACCAACCTCTTCGACAGATTCGCGGTTGCCTTGAGCCCAAAGCCCTGCCTGCGCGAAAATGCTGCCCAGAAACAGGCTCAGCACCTGGATTCAGGTGCTGGTCCTATCCTTATCTGCACCTGCAGAAAGGCCTGCTTCAGGCTCGAGGCGGCAATTGTGTGGGTTCAGTAGGTAAGAGCAGGAGTCGTGACGAAGTGTTGTGAGCAGTGGTTGGGTGGGCCGTTCAGGGGATCAATTGCCTGTCCTCGAACCTGGCGAATCTCAGTCACGCTCCCCAATACTGCAAGGCTGGTGCCAAATCATAAGCCATTTATTTTCAGTAGCGACCACCTGGACCTGCCTAGATAGGATGCAAAAACGGAACGTAGCACGGCGTTGGGTGTGTCAGGTTTGGACAGTCGGTGATTCAAAATGGGATCCGCGAACTGCTGAGTATGTACTTTCTTCCGATGGGGCCACTCATGACTCGGCGAACCTTTCCTGGATCCGAGAGGGCAAGGCGAAGTTTCAGGCCGGGCGGCCCCGATTCCGACGACTCAGCAAGGTGTTGGAGAATCGAGGGACCTGCCCCCATGCGATCGCCCGGAGGAGGGAAGCAAACCTCACAAGGCTTCAAGCCGGCAGAGGCCGCCTACGGACCGATCAGCTTGCGGAACTGCTCCGACATCTTCAATACGGCCGGTCCGAGCGTCACCAGAAGCACCGACGGAAAAATCAAAAAGAACACCGGGAAAATTAATTTGACGGCGACCTTTCGCGCCGCTCCCTGAGCCTGCTGCCGAGTACGCCGGCGAAGATACTTGGCATGCGTGCGCAACGCGGGCGCGAGACTCGTGCCAAAGCGGTCAGCATCGATCAGAACGTTGGCCAGCTTACGCAGTTCCGGCTCCGGGTTTCGCTCGCCCAACTCGTGAAGTGCATCGTAGCGGCTGCGGCCGGCGCGAAGTTCCAGATGAACCTGGGCCAGTTCAGCGCTCAAGTCCGGATACGCGTCGTGCAGCTCGGCGCTGGTATCGACGATCGCCTGGTTCAGCGACTGGCCGGCCTCGACGCTCAGGACCAGCAAGTCGAGAGCGACGGGAATCGCCTCGCGAATCCGGCCCATCCGCGATCGCACCATGCCGCTCAGGATGCGATCCGGCAGCATGTGGGCAAAGCCTCCGGCTGCGATCGTGGCCACAAAAGCCACCAGAAGGTCGTGCTGGTTCAGGTACGAGATCCAGCCGAGGAGGCCGCCCACCACAAACGCCGAGGCGTTCTTGATTCCGCAGTAGGTCGACATCGCGGCGGGATAACGGTAGCCGGCGGCCGCCAGTTGGCGCCGCAACAGGTTGGACCCTTCTTTGTAGCCCGGTCCCCGTTCTCCGACCGATCGCAGGATTTCGGTGATCACGGACCCGCCGCCCGCCGCCGCGGATCCGGTAAGGGCGGATCCTCCCAATACTGAAGCTTGGCTCCCGTTGGTGTGGGACGAGAGCGCCGTATAGACGTAGCCGGCAAAGGCCACGGCCGCCGCAACAAAAATGAAATACCCGCCCAGCAATGTCCACGTCATAGGCGGATGTCCACGATGCGCTGAATGATGATATGGGCCAGCACCAGGCAAATGACGGCCGACGCAATCAGATGCCGGCCGTACTCGTAGTTCAGCAGCGTCAGCATGTAGTCCGGGTTCACCCAGGTCATCAGCAGCGCAATCCCGATCGGCAGTACCGTGAGCACGATGCCCGTCAGGCGTCCGTGGGCGGCAATTGCCCGCACTTCTCCCCGCAGGGAAGCGGACTCCCGCATGGTCTCCGCCAGTTGCCCGAGGACCTCGCTGAGTTTCCCGCCTGTCCGGGTCTGCAGCAGCACCGCCGCGGCGAACAGCCGGACATTCAACAGGGGTACGCGGCGGGAGAGGTTCCGCAGTGCGTCATCCCAACTACGGCCCAGCCTTCGCTCGTCGGCGGCAATTCGCATTTCGGCCGAGAGCGGCTGCTGGTTCTCACTTGCCAGAAGTTCGAGCGCCGCCGAAAATGGATGTCCCGCGCGAAGAGCCCGCGCGAGGAAATCGAGCGAGTCCGGCAACTGTTCTTCAAACAGGTCCAACCGCTTGGAACGCTTTCGAAGAAGCCAGGCGTAGGGCAGAAAACCCGCCATCAGAGCCAGCAGAAGGGCCGCCGGAAACGTCGCCCAGTGAAGGCCGTTAAGGACCGCCAGGGTCAGGGCGCTGATCAACATCATCAGCGAGGTCAGCCGTCCCACCGAGAGATCGAGTCCTGCCTGCTGGATGTGACGCTTCGCCCGGTCGGCGATGTCGAGCTTCTCAAGCACTCTCGCCCAAAGGGAGATCGAACTCAGGTTGTCGTCTCTGAGCAAGCCTGGAAACTCCAGGCCGATCTCGCTGTTGATCAATCCCTGTTGATCCTTTGGCCGCTGCATGAACGCCCAGGCGACCCCCACCGCCAGCGCCGACAACAGAAACGTCGCGGCAAAAACGGTAATCATGGAGATCAACAGCATGGCAGATCGGGACTCCGGACTACTTCTTGGCCGCCGGGGGCGCCTGCCGTTTTCGCGGCGCCACGCCATTCTGGAAGAGAGGAGGCAGCGTCAGGCGCGGAAGATTGTTGTGCGCCCCATCCAACGGATTGCGCAGAATCAGTCTCACCTTCGCCGCGGCGTCCGCCAGGCTCAACGCGTCGGCTTCTTCCGGCGTCACCAGCAGCGTCACGACCGGGCTGCCCCGCTGTTCCTTCGAGGCTTCCACCCGCAATACTTCCACGTTCTGCAACAGCGTTCGCAATTCCGGCGCCGAACTCCCCGCCGAGACGATCTGCACGTCGACGTGATGGCCGCCCTGAAGCAGATCCACCACGCCATCGGAATCGGGAACTCGTGTCGAAACGGCTCTCATTCCCGACGGCACTTTCACTCCGCCTCCGGCCTGTCCCGCCGCAGTTGCCACCATCGAGATGAGCACCGGTTGATTCTCCTGCACGGCCTGCAGCAGCGTGGCGCCCTCCATTTCCTCTACGCTGCCCACTGCTCCCTTCAGGGGGGCCGATCCGGGCCAAGGCACTGTCTTCAGGTCCGCTGCTTGCAACTTGACGCCGGATTGCAGGACCTTTACCGCCACCACGACGGAACCGCCGTCACCTTGGTGGTTGACATCCTGCATCTTGGAGACGAACAGGCCATAGAACACCCCGGTCGCGAGGATAGCTACCACGAACGCGATCCCCAGAAGTGGAACCAGATTCTTTTTCATTTCGCGCACCGCCGGGCCGCGTCGCCACGACGGGATTCCCGGCTGGTTCTACAATCGGCCGAACCAGGCGAGAACTTCAGGGTGGCGCGGCCGATTTGGTGACCCTTCAGGAGGTTAGGTCGGGTGAAACTCCGTTTGTTTCGGCCGGAAGGAACGGAGAACCTTAGTTGATCGCGGTGACGTTGATGTGGATGCGTGGAATCAACTTGACAGCGGCCTTGGGGATCGAAGATGCGAACTTCGGCAATCGTTGTGCCGCCTTTCAAGCCGCGGCGCGCCGCTGGGGTCTGCCCGCAGGCCGATCGCGCTTCACAAACAAACGGCGCGGGGCCAGGTCAAAGGATCCGATTCCCCGCGCCGTCAACGCGCCATGAGGTTGGCAGCGCTACACCCTTACTCCACCTCTTCGGCGGTCACACCCTTCGTATCGCCGTAGGAGGCAAAGCGCAAGTACGACAGAATATCGGCCAGTTGCTCGGCGGTGTACCCAACAGCCTCGGCCGGGTGTTTCCAGGAGGAATTGTCCTGCGTACCGGAGATCTCGGCTTTTTCGAACTTCCGCAGTTGCGGCGGCTGCTTGCTCAAGTCGAAGTACTCGACGATCTTGTCGGTCTTGGATTTCTCAAAGCCGGGGAAGGTCTCGCCGGCCTTTGTTTTCACAGCCTGCACATACTGGGTGCGCGTGGCCATAATCGCCGTCTTGATGCCACGCGGATTCAGCCGCGCCAGGCGCGACAAATCCGGCCCTGCGGCGGTGCCCTTTCCCCCCAAAAGGTGGCAGTTGCCGCAACTGCCCGGCTTCGACGCATCGTGGAAGATGGCGTAGCCGCGTCCCGCCGCGGCCGGGCCCTTGAACTCCTGGGCCACGAGCGGGGCGAACATCAGGGCGGGGATCAACAACATCCGGACTCTCGTCATGTCACGTCGCTCCAACTACCGATTCGAGTTGCACGGCGCGTACCAACCGGAAGTCCCTGAGAATCAACGCCCCGGCGGCGGCCCGGTGTCGTGAGATTCCGCAGTGGGCGATATAGCGCAGGCGTTTTGGCGGATGGAATGGATCGGCGGTCGTTGTTGCGCGATTTAGCGCGTCGGCAATAACCGAAGGCGCTCGACGGTGGCAGACTCCACCGCCTTCCGCGAGAACAGCATGGGATGATACTCCCCACCGAGCCAGCCTTTGATCAGGTTCGCGTAATTCGGGCTGTCGGGATCGCCCGATTCGCCCGGGACGTTGGTCATCACCGAGTTGTCCCAGTTGGCCAAGTCGATGATCTGGCGATAGGAGGCGCCGCTGGTCTGGTCGAACTTCGTCCCGGCGCCGCCCGTATTGTTAACGGTGTTCGCGTCGCCTGGCCGAGCGTACGGGCCGCGGTCGAATTCCGGCCGGCTGACGGGGTGGCGGAAGGTGATGGTGTGTAATCGGCCCCACTCCCACTTCGACCAATCGCTGCCCAACGTTTCTTCCAGCTCGTCGAGAGCGTCCGCGAGTGAGCGGTGCAGGGCGGTCGAATCCAACCGGACTTCGAGAGTTCGCAGAACCACGCCCAGATTGGCGTCCCGTCCCAGAGGATGGTGGAACAACCGCTTCGGCAAGGCGGCGATCCAAAGCTCATAGATCGCGGCGGCCGTGGAATTCGCCTCGACCCGCGCATCCCATTTCAAAAACAGATCGACGGCACGGCGCTCTTTGGGGGACTTCGCGCCCCTCCACCGGCGAACAACGTCCTGGAACCGGCGGGCGGCCACCGAGGTCACATCCTGCTGCAGCCGCTTGAAGTCCTCCATGGAGAACTTGCGCCCGCCGGCGAGCACTTCACGAATCCGCTGGTAGCGGAACGGCTGCGCCCACTCATAGCCGAGGCGGAACGAATAACCTTTGGGGAGGATATTGTGGTTGGCGGTGGCGATCCAATGCGAGGGCGGGTTGAACAGCTTCGGCAGAGACCGGATCGGCAGGAAGCCGGACCATTCGTACTCGCCGGTGTGGCCGGGAACGGGATACAGCCCGCTCCAGTTTCTACGGAGCGGCGTCAGGCCGGAGGCGTGCCATCCGATGTTGCCGCGCGTGTCGGCGTAGACGAGGTTTTCAGACGGCACCTTGTAGCGTTCAATCGCGCGCGTGAACTCGATCCAGTTGCGGGCTTGGGCGAGCGACAGTCCCGCCAGGTAGCCCGCGGTGCCGGGCTCCAATCCGACCCATCGCAATGCATAGGCGCGATGGCGTGCACGGTCTTCGTGAATGATGGGCCCGTGCAGGGTGTGGCGCAGTTCGACCGTCACCGGCTGACCCTGCCCTTTCACCTTCAACTGCTGTCGCTCGATCTCGACGTCCTTCCACTGCCCGCGATACAGGTAGCGATTTGGATTCGATGGGTCGAGGCGCTCGACATAGAGGTCCTGCTGATCGATGCCGACGATGGTAAACCCAAAGGCGATGTTTTCGTTGTGGCCGAGAGCGATTCCAGGCAAGGAGGGCTCGCCGGAGCCGAAGGCATTCCAGCCGGGACCGACCAGATGAACGGCCTTGCGGAGCGAGGGGATCAGAACGGGCCGGTGCGGATCGTTGGCGAGAATCGGTTTGCCGGTCGCCGTAAGGTTCCCATCCACGACCCAATTGTTGCTGCCGTGCTCGCCCTGAAACCGCACGGTGGCGATCGCCTCGTCATACACCTTGGCGATGTTCGGATTGATGTCGTCGAGATCGAGCCCCCGAGGCACCTCGAGATTGATCCACGGGTCCGGCGGATTGTACTTGGCCACGGCTTTCACACCGGCGATGTTCGTGTCGATGGCGCGCCTGATCTCATTCTTCATGTTGCGCGTCATCAGGAGCCCGGCGATGCGGCTGAGGCAGTCTTCGGGAGCCCACAGTTCCGGGTCGTAGCCCACGATCGCAAACTCCTTGGGGCGCGAGCCCTTCAGGCTTTTGATGTAAGCGTTGATGCCCTCGGTAAAGGCGGTGGTGATCCGGCGGGTGTCAGGACCGTAGCTTTGCCACTCGGCCTCCATGTTTCCGCGAAAGCGAACGGAGCGGGCGAGCGTGTCGCGGGCGATCGCCGCCGGTCCAGCGATCTCTGAGAGCCGTCCCGTACCCACCCGACGCCACAGATCAATCTGAAACAGCCGGTCGCGCGCGGCCATATACCCTTGCGCAAAGAACAGGTCTTCCACGGTCTGCGCGTAGATGTGCGGCACCCCCCAACGGTCGCGAAGGATTTCCACCGGCTGGCGCAACCCCGGCAAGGAGACCGTTTCCGCATTCAGCGTCAGACACAACAGGAACCCCAGCGCGCGCATCATCCCGCCCATGCTACCCCATCTGACAGGCAAGTCAACGGGTTCGAGTGCGCTTGCGGCGGTAGAACAGTTCGACGAGTCCCGACGAAAAGGTCTCGGCCCGCACCAGGGCGAAAACGACGGAAGCGTGTCCAACAAACAGGACAACGGCCCGGCGGCCGCATGTGTGGCCCGGCTTCAATTCTTTGCTGGAGTGGACCCAGTCGAACCGGAACCAGTCGAACCGGAACCAGTCGAACCGGAGCCGCTGGAACTGGAACCACTGGAGCTGGAACCGGAGTCCGGCTTGGATGCTGAATCGGTCTTCGCCGCCGATGCCGCCGTATCCGCCTTGGACTCCTTCGCCTCTTTGGACTCCTTGGAAGGGTTGCCTCCGGACTTGGCGTAGTCGGTCACATACCAGCCGGTACCCTTGAATTGCAGCGCGGGGGCGGAAAGCAACCGCTCGACTCGACCGCCGCACTTGTCATGGCTAGTGAGGGGCTCGTCGGCGAACTTCTGGATGATCTCAAACACGTCACCACAGCCGGAGCATTTGTACTCGTACATTGGCATAGGTCGACCACGTTGGCGGAAGGAAAACCGCCGGTGTTGCGATTATATCAGGACCACAGCGATATCCCGGTTACTGGTACCTGATTTCCCCCTATATGATTGACAATTCTCCCAAAAGGGTGATACGGAATGAGAGATGCGGGTACGGGTACGGGATGCACTCGCGGTCCTCTCCGTTGCGTTCGGGGTGCCCATCCTGGCTTGGGCGGAGCCCATAGTCGGCAGCATCAAGAACGTCAAAGGCGCAAGCGAGGTGAAGCGGGGCGGGGGCTCTGTTGCGGCTCGCGAAGGATTCCATCTCCAGGCACATGACGTGGTCGTCGCCTCGGCCGACGGTCAGGTCGGAATCATTCTCAACGATGGCACGCGCATCTCGATAGGCCCGCAGACCGAGATCAGCATCGACCGGTTCACCTTCGAACCGGGGCGGGGGCAGCTGGATCTGGTCTTGCGCATGGTGCGGGGCGTGATGGTTTATGTTTCCGGCAAGATCGCGGAACTGGCTCCCCAGGCAGTGCGCGTCGAAACTCCTGTGGGAATCCTGGGGCTTCGCGGGACTCGAGTCGGCGTTTCACTGGAGCAACCCTAGGAATGCCCGCGCAGCGCAGTCACAGGCGGCTCGCTCTGATGGCCGCGATGCTCGCGCTGGTTCCGGCGGGATGTAAGAAGCCGAGCCCCGCTCCTCCAGCGCCTGCTCCCGCTCCCGTTCCTGCGGCCCCGGCGCCGAAACAGAATCTGTTCGTTCTGTTGCCGGACACGGGGGCCCGCTCGCGCATGATTGTCACGAATTCCGCGGGAACCGTAGAGGTGAGCGAACCGAACATGGCGGTTCGCGTCGAGCGAAACGACAGCGCGCCCGGCGCGTCGTTCCCGATGAGCGAGGCCGACGTGAAGCGCCTGTTCGCGGACACGGCGGCGCTGTTACCGGCGGCAGCCGTCACCTTCGTGCTGTACTTTGACATAGCCGGCGATGCGCTGACCCCTAATTCACTGGGGCTCATCGCAGACATTGTCCGTGCGATTCGTGAGCGGCGATCCACCAGCGTGAGCGCCACCGGACACACTGACACGACCGATTCGGCCGCGACCAACTACGAACTCGGCCTCCGCCGTGCGAAGCGGGTGGGCGAGATGCTGTTGAAGGAAGGACTCAGCGCCGATGCACTGATCGTCACGTCGCACGGCGAGTCCGACCTGCTGGTCAAGACGCCCGACGGCGTGGCGGAACCCCGAAACCGCCGGGTGGAGGTCGTCGTTCGCTGAGGAGACCTGGAATGCGGGAACTGGCCGCGGGGATCGCCGTCGTCCTGGTGTGCGCCGGCCTCTTCTTATTTCAACCGCAAGCCGTCGTCAACCTGGACCGCCGGACCTTCGACATGTTTGCCCAATGG
>JBJXGR010000226.1:0-12457 GCA_046160045.1 Bryobacteraceae bacterium | reverse complement strand
TTCTGCGGCGGGAGAACTCTTTGGGATGGGTGTCCGTGGGAGTTCTTCCGCTCACCTCGATATCCTACACATCCGAGAAGGTCAGGCAAAGAGGAAGGGATCGCGCGTCGGCGACCCCATCCCGCGGAGTTGGGCACGCTCGATCCCGGCACCGCTTCTCGATCCCCTCCGGCGTGGCCGGAACTACTCTGAGAAACACTGCTTGCTGCGCGGGGAAGGATTGCGACCCGTTACACTGAAAGGCCGCCCCACACGGGGTCGGAGACCGGCGCCACGGGGAAAAGAAAGGTTGGCGGGCGAGAAAAAGCCCGCCATTTTTATTTGGAGAGGTAGGAAAATGCAGAAGAAGGTTAAACGAATCAAGCCGTGCGCGGTGTGCCGACACGAGGCGCGGGAAGGGATCGAGCGGGCGGTGCTCCGGGGCGAGTCCGTGCGGATGATCGCGGGGCGGTTCACGGTGTCACCGTGGGCGGTGCAGCGGCACAAGAAAAATCACCTGGCCGGGGAGATGGCGGCGGTTCTGAAGGAACAAAGCGGGCAGCGGATGAGTTGGCTGATGGAAGAGTGGCACGTGCTGCGGAGCGAGACGGTCGCGCTGGACGCGGAGTTGCGGGAGCAGAAGAAACCGGAAGCGAGATTGAAGGTGCTGGCGTTCCGGAGCCACCTAATCGACCAGGGGCGGAAGTTGGAAGAGACGATGCCTCGGATGCCGGAGTGGAAGCAGACGGCGGAGTACCAGGAAGCGCGAGCGAAGATGCTCCGGCTGATGTCGGAAGATCCGGCGGCGTACCGGAAGTTTGTGGAGGTGCTGGAGCGGTTGGAGGACCAAGAGAAAGCGGCATAACGCTCACGATGCCAGGGAAACCGGAACCATGGTCTTTGACCCCGATCGCCCGACCCCAGTCTTCCCTCTGATTGGATTTGGAGCGAGAGAAGGGAGTCGAAAACAACGCAGTGGCGAAGCCGTGCGCGGTGTGCCGGCACGCAGCGAGGGAAGGGATCGAGCGGGCGGTGATCCGAGGCGAATCGGTGCGGATGATCGCGGGCCGGTTCACGGTGTCACCGTGGGCGGTCGAGCGGCACAAGAAGAATCATCTGGCCGGGGAGATGGCGGCGGTTCTGAAGGAACAGAGCGGACAGCGGATGAGCTTGTCTGATGGAAGAGTGGCACCTGCTGCGGAGCGAGACGGTCGCGCTGGACGCGGAGTTGCGAGAGCAGAAGAAGCCGGAGGCGCGGCTGAAAGTTTTGGCGTTCCGGAGTCACCTGATCGACCAGGGGCGGAAGTTGGAAGAGACGATGCCGCGGATCCGCAAGTGGAAGCAGACGGCGGAGTACCAGGAGGCGCGGGCGAAGATGATCCGGCTGATGTCGGACGATCCGGCGGCATACCGGAAGTTCGTCGAGGTGTTGGAGAAGTTGGAGGACCAGGAGAAAGCGGCTTAACGCTGAGACTACCGAGGAATCGGAACCATGGTCTTTTGGGTCGGATTGGCACAAAAGTGCGTTATGCCTGTGCCCCGTTCGCTGGACGAGAAACTGCGCAGATCAGGCTGACCCGGTTTCCCCACACGAAATTGCAGGATTCGCGCTACGCGAACCAGCGCAGCGCCTCAGCAAGAAGCCTGGTTTCGAACGGATTTTCCGTTCATAAGGTGCTTTGGACCGGGCTGGTCGCCTCTCGCCTCTTGCGAACCCCTTCGGACCGGCTACTTACTTGTCAACAGCCAAGGGGATCCCGCGGCAGTCCATTCCAAGAAAGCGAAGCGCTTTCCGTCCCGGCGCGGAAGCCCCCAGGTTTCGAATCCAACGAACTGCCGCCGCAGAACGCTTTGATTCCCATTTGGGTCGACATAGAGAATGTCGGAACCATGAGTCCACCGGCTGGACACGAACCATCCGCTTCCATCGGGCGACCAGTCCATCGATTGAAGGTCGGGCCGGCCCTTCACGAGAACGTAGCTCGAGGACCCATCTCCAAGCTTGATCCTTCGAATCAGTCCGTCCGGACCCTTGGATGTGGCAATCGCTAGTTCCTGTCCATCCGGCGAGACGTCCCAATAGGCGCTGCTAACGCCGGATACGGACGTTAGCATCCGAGCCTTGCCGCTTTCAGGATCAAGTTCCGCAAATTTCAGGCCCCCGGTAAAATCTCGCTCGCTCGTGATGCACTGGGCAGCTTTTGAGGCGCACCGAACACCTAGCCCAAGACCGCTCTTGAGCGATCGGGGCGTACCGCCGGATGCTGGCATTCGCATAACCTCGACTCGGAGATTGGCGTTCAGTGCCCGTGCCTTTGCCACAATCGAGGAAGATGATTTGCGGGACCTGGGATAGGCTAGGAAAAGCAGCCATTTGGCGTCTGAGGTGAAGCGCGCTCCTTTGTAATCGTTAGGGCCAGCGACAATGAGGTCCGCCCTGTTCTGTCCAATCCTCTGAGTAAAGATCTCCCAACTTCCGTTCCTGTCGGAGTGGAAAGCGATTGCCTCCCCATCAGGGCGCCAGGCGGTCGGGACATCGTTTGAATCCTCAAGCGTAAGTCTGCGGGGGTTGGAGATCAGCCCGCGAGTTGAGTCTAGCTGGGCGGTGAACGCATCTGCCTGATGCGGCCCTTGTAGGTAGACGATTCTTCGGCCGTCTGCGGACGCGCTCAACATGTAGATCACGGTTTGCGGCAGGCGTTGAATCGAACGTGGCTGGTTGATGAGCCGGGCGGTGGCGAGATCGATGCGTCCAAAGAAGAGTTCCGCTCCGTCCAAATCGACCATCGAGAACACCAAGCCCCCGCCGGGCAGGGCACAACCACTCCGTAGACGTGCATCGGAGAACAAGGCCGAGGCGGCGCCGGTTTGCGTGTTCACCAGTTCGATTGCGACTGTGTAGGACGATCCGCCGAAACGGACGCGTCCCACCACAAGTCCTTCACCGCTCACCCAGGACAAGCTCCGGAAAGCCTCACCTTCACGACCTCGAAGGAGCACCCGAAGCTCTTCGCTTCCAAGCAGCTGGACAGAGATGGTACTACCGATCCGGTTTGTGTGGGCAATTCGAGCCCCATCGGGCGAGACAGCTACCTCGCCGACGTCCTTCCGAATTGACGACCCGGCGACCCTGCCATTCAGGATGGACACTGTTCGAAGCGTCGTGTCCTGACCGGCGAAGTTGCCGCTTACGACGAGCATCTTCGTGGAGTCAGGAAACCAAGAAAAATGTAACGGAGACTCTCCGGGAGGCATCTCGAGCTCGTGCGTGTCACCTGAATCGACCACCAAGACGTATGCACCCACTTCATCGGCATACACCATGTACTTGCCATCAGGCGAAATCGCGGCTGTGACGATCCTCCTCTCGGTGGAGTTCAGTATCAAGCGCCTGGGCAGATATGATGGCTGCCAAGCCCAGGGCTTGAAGTACACAATCGCCGAGACGACTGCAATGAACCCAACTGCCGACGCCATCCACAAAGGTCGGACGCGGCGCCATCGCCCACGGTGATCGACCTCCGGGGCCAGGGTCGTGCTTTGCGCCGGAACGGAGACTTCGGCAGGAGCGGGGTTGACCTCATTCACAAATGCCACACCGGCCACTTCCTGGGCTTTCGGGATCATCGGCGTCGAGTTGTTCTCAACTGCTGCTGGTTCCGACGAAGATTCCCGTGACACCGGCGTCGTCACGCCCACGAATTTGTACCCAACCCCGGTAATTGTTTCGATAAACTCAGGCCTCTGCGCCGAATCGGATAGGACGCCTCGCAAACGCTGGATTAGATCGTTGACCCTTTGTTCACTGTCTTTTGGCCGCTTGCCCGGCCACACCCGGCTTTCGATTTCGCTTCGTTCGACTACCTCGGGAGCCGCGGACACCAAAAGCATCAGCACTGTGGCTTCCTGCTCTGTCAGGCGCCGCACCTTAACACCGCTCTTGAAGACATCGCGGGTCTTCGGCTCGAAGTCGTACAATCGAAGCTGACCCGCCGGGCGCCCGCGTGATCGCAGAAGTTGCTGAGATTGTAACCTTATACGACCCGATGTGTTTTCCATCCCAGAAGCCACGGTGCCGACCATTGTACTCTCGTTACCGATCCCCTTACAATCACCAAGTGTGTTCCAGAAGGCGTCGTAGTGGAAGCGTCAGGGTGCCAAGGGTAACGCGGAAGATGGCGGTCACCGCCCGCCTGGTGTTGGACGGAGCGTAGACGAGTGCACGATTCGGTGGTATGGTATCAATCGACAACCGTCAAGAGGCCGAAGCGATGCATCCGTGGCAAAGCTCGGTGTTCTGTACGTGAGCTTGTGTCGGATTTCATAGTTCAGATGTGAATTTTGATTTTTGTCTTCGATATGGAGGAGCCGATCATGTCGTTCAGCCTTTTTCGTACAGGCCGACTGTTCACAGGGGTGTCAGCAGTGATTGCTGGCTTTGTTGGAATTCTCCTGGCACTGCCCACCGTTGCGAGTGCGCAACCTGCGCCAAGCTTGGCGAGTGCGCATTTCACTGGCGGCGCTAGCGATCAGTGGGGCAGGGCGGTGGCCATCGTTGCGGGACGCATCCACATTGCTAGTATCGGCAGTGGCGTCGGCAGTTTCGTGCGCTACACGCTGCCGCCAGTGTCCCTGATATCGAGTTCGCCGGTCCCGGGTGTTGGGCTTAATGGAATGGCTTCGACATCTTCCGTCATTTACCCGGTCGGCGCCGGTGTCCCCCCAAACTGCGGCGCGAGCGACGGAGTTGGCGACACTGAAGCCAAGAGCGTAGTGGCGCGCTTCGATGTAGCCACTGGGAATTTCTCGGGTTGCCAAGCCGTCAACTTCTTTCCATACCGTGGAGGTGAGGGATACAATGCGGCGCTAGTCGACGGGTCCTTTCTCTATATCACCGGCACCGCTGAGACGTGCGGATTCGGCAACCACACGTTCATCCTCGCGAAGTACGATTTGGCGGGTAACCTGCTCGACAAGGTAGCAGAACCCGGAATTAACTTCGGCGGTTTCACTTGCATCGGTGGCAGCTACGGCCAAGGTGTGACGGCGTTGAACGGGAACTTTTATGTGGCCGGCACCAGCAAGCTAACCAGTGAAGATGGCATCTACAGGCCGGTGCTCATGAGATACTCTCCTTCCCTCACTCGCGATTGGAAGAGAAGGCCTACCGACAACTCGGGAGGCGGGTTCCTTGGCGCCGTCGCCTTTGGAGGGGCGATGTACGCCGTAGGGTCTGTGGGTAGCCCAAACAGTGATTACCTCATCGAGAAATATGACGAGATGGGCAACCGCATTTGGACCAAGACTTCAGGGGGCGCTGGGCAGGACGTCCTCAACAGCATCGCTGCCGTGGGGAACCGGCTATTTGCGGTCGGCTCCACGACCAGTCAGGGATCTGGCGGAGCAGATGCCGTAGTTCTTGAGATCGATCCCACTACGGGAGATACGCTCTCCACGGTGACCTATGGCGGCGCACTGAATGACGCCGCTTTCGCGGCCGGCACAGATGGCATCGATCTTTACGTGGTTGGCGAGTCCAGGAGCTTTGCTTCGCCGGAGGGGAATCTGGTCGGACAGAGCGATAGCATGCTCCTCAGATACACTCTTGCGCCGGCGGACACCACGCCTCCAGTCATCACTCCGACGATCACCGGGACGATAGGAGCGAATGGCTGGTATACCAGCAATGTAAGCGTCGCGTGGAGCGTGACGGATCCTGAATCAGGGGTTGCCTCTTCCTCCGGGTGCGAGACGCGCACTCTGACGCAAGACACCTCAGGCACCACCCTGACCTGCTCGGCGACGAATGGAGTGGGCCTGTCGAACTCCGTGTCCGCAACCATCAAGATCGACAAGACAGGCCCACAGATCTCGGGACTTCCGGCTCCCGGATGCACGTTGTGGCCGGCCAACCACAAGCTCGTGCAGGTGGGAGTCGTGACGGCTAGCGAGATCGCCTCAGGACTGGCTTCGTTTAGCGTGACCGCGACCAGCAACGAGCCGGAGAACGGTCTGGGCGACGGTGACGCAGCCCCAGACATTGTGATCACAGGCAGCGGTCTTGGCCCGCGGACGATTCAACTCAGGGCAGAGCGGTCCGGCACCGGCAACGGCCGAGTCTACTCGATCACTGCCACAGCCAACGACGTTGCCGGGAACGCCGTCGTGGTTCGGGCGACCTGCGCCGTACCCCATGATCAGCGAGGACAGTGATCGCGGCGAGGGGGAACTCGGACACCACGTTCACCCCTGAGACCTCGGCGCTTCGCGCTTGAGGAGTGCGCACTTAGCTGCTTGCTGCCCTGGCTCTCGGCTCGTCAGGGCAGCCCTCGCACTATTGCCTGGCGCGAGGCCCGCTGATGTCCTTTACACGCTTTTGAGGGTGCCGAATACAGTCCCGAATTCGCCAAAGGGGTGTGGCACCTCGGGGTCACGGCGCCACGGCGCACTTGTCCGCCGCCAGATGTCGGCATTTCGCCGCCGCGGCTTTCTACAGGTTGCTTCTGCTGGTTGCTATTCAGGCGGCTTCCCGCCACGTAGCTCCTTTCGTCGTGGTTTTGGCGATATCGTCTCGCAGAGGAAACTCGTATGCGTGCTGGCAAGAATGACGGCAGCGCACTCTGATCACTGCAAGGCCCTGGCCACCTTCTGAAGGACAGGCGTCAGACCAGCAATCAAAATGGGCGGTGCCTCAGACCGGCCTCAGACCGTGTGGCACCACCGCACCATGCTCCCCGAGGTGGTTGTCTGGGCTGTGACCGCACCGGCGCTTCGAGATCCAGAACCTCGACGGCCCATCCTGGCGCTTACTTGTTTCGCCGCACCGGTCTAACTGCTGCGTGGGCATCAGAATGGTTACTATCTGTAGTCTCAGGCCGCTTCAGTTTGAGGCCGTCTTTGCTTACCTTGCCGCATCTTCGGTTTTGAAGGAGATCACAGACCGGCCCGCAGGCTGCCCGCGTGATCCTAGCACGTGCTTATATTTCAATATCATACGACCAGATGACCTTCCCCATACAGGGAGCCACGGTGCTGACCATGTACTCTCGTTCCTGGTCCCTTTACAATGCCCAAGTACGTCCGACCCGTTTTGGATTTGGACACCTGATGTCTGGTGCTGTACGGAAGAATTGAATGGCCGCAGACGACACAGTGCTGGTATTCAAGACGAAGTCGACGAAGTCGGAGGGGGTTGACGGCGGCGTTGGCGTATCGTATGATCCCCTTTCCTTCCTTCGTTTTGACATACTGAGCTGGTCTCGGTGAGGAGAAGAGCGCCATGAGATGTGTTTCCTTTGTACTCTTATCGCAGATCATGCTTGTCGGCCCTGGTCCTCTAGGAGCCGGCTGGCGGGAGCTAGAACCACTTTTTGGAGGCCGGGTCGACCGCATCGCCATTGACGCCGGAGGAGCGCTTTGGGCAGTCACGCCGGGCGCAGTCTTCCGATCAGCGGACAACGCTGCGAATTGGGCATCGGCCGTTGGAAATCTCCCCGCCACCTCGATTACGGCGATCACAGTCGATCCTGCGGTGGTCGGCATTGTGTATCCGGCAACCACCCAGGGCTGCTACCGCACCGCTGACACCGGCGTGACACGGAGCCAACACCTGTTGACCCTGCCGGGTGGCATCCGTATTCAGGAGTTGGCTGTGGCACCCTCAAACCGCGACGCCATTCATGCCGCCACCTTTTGGTATTATCTCGTGAAGCCCTAAAATATGATTCCCAGCGTTGTTCCCGATCAGACACTCCAGGAGGAACTGCCATAATGCGACGCGGACCTTTAGCACTATTACTTTGGTGCTGTTTTCTGACACGCCTCTTCGGCCAATATTCCATCGGACAAATCACCACAGACCCGATCGACCACAGGTGGCCGTCCATGAACAACGCGGGCGACATCGTCTGGTCGCAGAAGGACGGGAACGGGAAGTGGCAGGTCTTCAAGAGACCAGCCACTGGCGGCAACCCCACCCAAATCACGACAGGCCCCCAAAACCACGAACGCCCGGTGATCAGCGACAACGGCACAATCGTCTGGTTCCAATACACGTCCCCGGGCAGCGTGGACTCCCAAGTCGTCGGCTGCGGGCCGAACTGCCAGCCCGGAGGCGCAACGTTCACGATCGAGTTCAGCAGCCAAGACGCTTTCTCCGGAAATTTTCGCGACGCCGGACCCAACTTCGGCATCGCAAGCAATGGCACGACGATTTCATACTACACTTTCTGTTGCACGTCGTTTGTTCGACGCTTTAACGTCAGCGGCGTGGGGCGTCTCAGCGGCGATTTTCTTGGTCGTGATTATCCCGACATCAACTCCAACAACGTTATCGTTTATACGGACTACATCGCAGGCAGTATCATCTTAGCCACTACTTCGGTCCCCTCCCCTGGCGTTGCCGTCGGGTTAGGGCAAGTGCCTCGGCTCAATGATGCGCTTGACCTGGTCTACATAAGGAACAATCAGGTTCTCACCCAGTCTGGTGTTGGCGGTCAAGCAACTGTAGTCGCGTCTGGAACATGGGCCGATATAAATAACAACAAGGACGTCGTCTTTGAGCAGGTGACGAATGGTAGCAGCCAGATTTTTCTTGCAACGAGCGGATATAAACTTACAATCGTCCCGGCCACGAATAACCAGGTTACCGGAGTTAATAGACCGCTAGCGCAGGCGTTGGCGGTGCAGGTCACGGATTCGACGGGCGGTCCGGTATCCTCGATAAAAATAAATTTCTCGATCACAGGTTCGCCGCCTTCTAGTGTAGGTCAGACCCTTGATATTACGGATTCGCTGACCGACTCGGCGGGGAAAGCGTCCGTTCGTCTAACATCGGGAAATCAGCCCGGGGCCTATGCGGTCACCGCAAAATGCACGGATGGAAACTGCAGCCCCAACACAGTGACATTCAATGCCACTGCCCAGAATATCCTATCGCTTCTGTCTGGAATGGACCAAACGGCAGCGAAGAGCAGTAATCTCGCCTTGCCGCTGACCGTAAAAGCTTCGGACGCCGCAGGCATCGGAAATCCGAACGTGAAGGTCGCATTCGTGGTGACCAAGGCACCTCCCGGAGCCGTCGGCTTCGCGGTCACCCCACCTCAAACGGCGACTGGGTCGGCCGGTGCCGCATCCGCCCTATTCAAAATGGGTGATCAACAAGGAGAGTATCAAATCACGGTCTCCTGCCCGGACAACAACTGCGCGCCGAATACCGTCGTATTTCGCGCGAGAACTCCGATCCTGGTCACGCTGCTCGATCCCGTGCCCTCGTTACTGACCGGTCCGCGTGTCGCATGCGATTCTGCGCTTCTGTCCTCCGCCGGAGCCCAGGTCGTCGGAGTCGCAGCCGACGGTACGGCCCAGATCGTGCTCCGAATAACTGGGAATCTCCCCGGCGAACAGCTGGATCTCTCGTTTACAGACGGCGACGGTGATGCGGCGGTCGACGGCGGCTTTCTTCCAGACCCTCTCTCCTGCTCAAGCGCAACGGCGCTCGCTCCAACTACGTCGGTCACCGCAGATCCCGCTCTTCTCGGATTTGCGGTATATCGTACTCCAATTGACTTTGGTCGCTCTGGCGGGAGAGATGATGCCCGGTCACTCCGTTCGCTCACGATACGTGTTGTATCGCGTGGCACGGCGTTTTTTAAGGATTTCGCGGTCCAACTTGTGAGGCCTCCAGTTGTGCTTGTGCACGGCACTTGGAGTAACCCGAATACCTGGTTGAGATTTACGCCTCTCAATCCCCTTAGTCCAGACCCGCGGTTCAGCGTGTTTCCGGTTGATTACAGTCGTACCGAGTCCTTGGGCGTCCTCCTGAATGCTCGGCTAATACTGGATCAGATCATCTCCAACACCGATCGCTTCAAGTCTCTTTACAACGTCGCTGCTGTGCAATCAGACCTCGTCGCACACAGCCTAGGTGGCATTATTAGCAGAGCGCTTGCGATGACGCCAGGCTTTCTCCGAGATAAGAACTATCTTGCGGGTGATGTGCACAAACTCATCACTCTAGATTCGACTCACCTCGGGACGCCACTGGCGAGCAATCTGATAGCCAGCAATGTGGTGTGCAAAACGCTCTTTGGACTCTTTGGTAACACAATTGGGCAGCAGATCGTTGATCAAGCTGAGAATAGCCCACTATTGCTTCGACTGAATTCCGCCTTGGCACCCATTCACATCAAGGCTCACGCAATAGTCGGCCACGCCGATCCGATCCAGATGAGCGATGCCGAGAACGCCGGCGCCACGGCCGCGGTGAAGCTCGCCTGCCCGTCGCTGCTACCGGGTGGCAGTTTCAGAGCCCTCTACACGAGTCCATCGAATCCGACTGGGGAGAACGATATCATCGTTGGCGCGTCAAGCCAAGCGGCCGCGTCTAGCGGCTTGGCTGGGCCGGTGCCGGTTTCGACGTTCCTTTCCGTCATACATAGCGTCGCGCCGATCAGCCCGCAAGGGCCTGATGTTCTCAACCGCGACAACAATCTCCAACCGGCCAGTCCGACTGTTGGAACAGTGGCCGAAGTCGTTCGTCTATTGAACAGTTCGGCGCTGTCCGCCGATTTTGCACCGATAAAGCCGTGATAGAACTGAGAGGTGTTCGGGTGAGCACAACATCGAGAGGTTTAAGCAGATATGGCCTGTTACTAGTAACGCTCTTCTGTGTCGCCGTACGCGCGCAAACGCTCCAAATCGCTACTCCAAGTGACGGGTCTACTTACGTTCCCGGCGATACGATCATCGTCATCGTTACCACATCGGGCCCCACATTCAACGCAGTAACGGCGATCATACAGGATGTCGGCATCTCACGCCCTATCACCTCGGCGCCATACGTCTTTTCGTTCAAAGTTCCGGCTGTGATTGCGGGAAAGAAGACGATTACGGCCCTAGGCTCAACCGGACCGGGTGCGGGTGTCTTTTCGAGTCCGATTACAATCAACGTTGAGAATGGCGCCAGTATCACTAGTTTGACAGTTAACCCTAGCAGCATAAAATTCCAATACGCCGGACAACAGATTCCACTTGTCGTTAATGGCACGTTCAGCGACGGCTCCGTATCAGACATCACTCGTTCTTCAAGAGTGTCTTATCTGAGCGCCAATCCTACCGTGACCATTGCGTCCGCGGATGGTGTACTGACCGCAGGGGCTCCGGGGCAGACCATGGTGACAGTGACGTATGGTGGCATGTCGAAGGCAGTGACTGCAATTGTGCCAACTGTGATTCGGGGCGATCTGGATGCTGACGGGGATGTAGATCAGGACGATTTGAACCTGATTCTGGCCGTGCTCAACACGCCTGCTTCCAAACCGCGAGATGCTCGGGATCTCAACGGCGATGGGGTTATTAACGTTCTCGACGCTAGAAGTCTTGCGACACTGTGCACTCGGGCGCGATGCGCAACGCGCTAACGGGCACAACAAATGTGACCTTATGAAAACCACTATATTTACCGCGATGTGCTTGGGGCTAGTTCTGAACGTGATTCCGACGCAGGTTGCGGCTAGCCCTATACTCAGCGTCCTTCCTTCTACCCAAACCGCCATTTTGGCTACGCCTGTGAATGTGGGTATCCGTATTGCAGGATTGGGTGATGGGACTGCGCCCTCCCTTGGCGCATTTGATCTTACCCTCAGTTTTGACCCTGCCATATTGGCATTCCTGAGTGTGCAGTTTGGTGATCCTGACATTGGAGATCAGCTGGACTTGCTCGGCTTGGGCAGTCTCAATGGAGTCACGCCGGGTACCGGCATAGTTAGCCTGTTCGAGCTGTCGCTCGACTCCGTTGATGATCTCGATACCCTTCAGACAGGTATGTTTACGCTCGCAAGGCTGCAGTTCAATACAGTCGGCGTAGGCACGAGCGCTGTGAACCTGGCTATCAATGCGCTCAGCGATTCAGCGGGTGGTGCACTGACCGCGACCCTTGAAAATGGCAGCGTATCGGTGACATCTCAGCCAGCCGTACCCGAATCTGGGTCTGGTGTGTTATTTTTGTTCGGCTTTGGTCTAATCCTGGCTTTGACCCGAAAGGCCAGCCGAAACGCGAGGAAGAGCGACGCGTGTGATAAATGGGCCGGCTCGTAGTTGGGGAAACCTGGGGACGTCCAACGCGTTATCCGGGTCTTCCTGTCACTCGAGCCGACCCCAAGCCCGATCATAGGCGGATACTGGATCGCCTGGTGGTTCCCATCTCGGCCACCAACTGCCCGCTCCCTCGATCCGGTGCGAAGCGAGTTCTGCACGTCCTACGGAATACATCCGGGTCGAAGAAGCAGGGGGCACTCGGGGTCAATCCACTCGGGGTCAAAGACCGTGGTTCCGATTTCCGGCAGCGCCCCCGGATTTTCCACCGAGCCAGATGGTCTGCTGTATGAGCGGCTGTTACGACGAAATCGAGGCCTACCAAGTCCACCACCCGGATCGGCTGCGTTCTACCCGTCCGTCGCCTTTCCACGACAGCCGGGCG
>JBJXGR010000225.1:0-9094 GCA_046160045.1 Bryobacteraceae bacterium | reverse complement strand
CGCTCGAGCGCATCGCGGAACTGATCGAGGACCGGCCGCAGGACTGCGAGGCGGCGCTGGCAAAGGTCCTGGCCTTTCTGGACACCAACGGCCGCTGGCACACCGAAGACGAGGAGCAAAGCGTGTTCCCTCGGCTACGGACGTCCGGAGGCGCCGAGGCCGAAGAGACCCTCGGGCAACTCGAGCACGAGCATCGGGAGGCGGACGCCATTCTGGCGGACCTTCGTGAATCCGCCGGCAACCCTGGACGCTTCCGCGAACGGGTGAACGCCCTGTGCGCCATCTATCGCGCGCACATCCGCAGGGAAGACGAGCGACTGATCCCGCTCGGCCGCACGATCCTGTCCCCGGGCGACCTGGCTGCGATTTCGGCCGAAATGCGGCAGCGGCGGTCGATGTAAGCTGCCGTCAGACCTTCGCGGCGGCAAATCGCGGTGGCTGGCCGGTCGCCTTGAGCACGGCCTGCCAGAGATCGCTTCGTTCGGAAACGCGCTTCTTCGTCGAGGACGCGAGCGAAATCGGCACGTGCGTCATCATGTTGTACCAAAGCCCGATCAGGATCCCCGTCTTGCCGGCCATGGCGGCGTGGACGGCGTTCCGCGCCAGTTGATCGCAGAATATCGCATCGTGCGTGTTCGCCGGCGAGCTTCGGATGTAATAGCTCGGATCGAAGTACTTCAATTCCATCGGAAAGCCGGTTGCCTTCGAGTAGCCGCGGATCCGCTCACACAGAACCGCGCCAATGTCCCCGAGTTTCACGTTGCCGGAGCGGTCGACTTGGCGGGCCTGTGCCTCGCAGAACTGCTGTCCTGCCCCTTCCGCCACCGCGACCACCGCGTGTCCCCGCTCGCGCAGCCTCTCGTGAAGGCAGTTCAAGAAGCCGCCCGTGCCCTCCAGGTCAAACGGCACCTCGGGCACCAGGGTATAGTTGACCTCGCCGCTGGCGAGCGTCGCGGCGGCCGCGATGAACCCCGCTTCCCGGCCCATCAGCTTGACCAACCCGATGCCGTTGCGAACTCCCCGCGCCTCGTTGTGCGCGCTGTCCAGAATCTGCCGCGCTTTCTCGATGGCCGTCGAAAACCCGAACGTCGACCACACATACGGAATGTCGTTGTCAATCGTCTTCGGCACGCCGATCACGGCTAGCGGATACCCCTGCCGCCGCGCCTCCTGGTGGAGCCCCAGGGCTCCCCGCTGCGTGCCGTCCCCGCCGATCGTGAACAGAATGCCGACGTCGCGCTTCCTCAGAAACTCAACAACCTCGCCCGGATCCGCCGGCCCGCGCGACGTCCCCAGGATCGTGCCTCCTTGCTCGTGGATGTCCGAGACCAATTCCGGCGTGAGCGCCATCGGCTCCGAGTCCATCGCTTCGGTCAGGCCGCGATATCCATACCGGATCCCCCAGACGCGGTGTACACCGTATCCGTGATACAGCTGCATGACGATCGCCCGAATGACGTTGTTCAGACCCGGACACAGGCCGCCACAGGTCACGATCGCGGCGGACGCCCCGGCGGGGCTGAAGTACAGCCTCTCCCGCGGTCCCGCCCTCTCGAAGGAAAGGTCAGGCCGGAATTCCCGGCCCGGCTGAATCTCGGCATTCAAGGGGATCCGTGTCCCCTCCGGCACGAACTGGATGCCGGCGTCGGTGGCCTCCTGCCCCTTTCGGAGCGGTGACAAAACCCCTCGTTCCCCCAATTCCTCCACTGCAAAGTCCGAGCCCGTGAGCATGCTTCCATTTTCGCCGGTCCGGCGCGCCGATCATACCCGGCGCAGGATCTCCTCGAGGATCCCGGGAATCTCGAAAACCGCGCGGTTATGATATTGCTCCACGGCAGCCCGATACCTGGCGTACTCGGAGGGTTCAAGCAATCGCTCGATCGCCGCGCCGATCCCTCGAAAGTTCGGTAGGACCAGGCCGTAGTTGTTTTCGATCACCCAGTCCGCGTTGTAGCGCTCCTGCGGCAGCGTCCAGAGATTCCGCTCTACGACAACAGGCAGTCGCATCGCCAGCGCCTCGCTGACGCTGCCCGGTCCGGGCTTGCCGATGAAGAAATCGGCCAGTTGCATATAGTAAGGCACTTCCCGAGTGAAGCCTTCCACAAACAGGGGCTGCTTGCGTTTCAGCGCGCGAAGTTCTCGCGCCAGCTTCTCGTTCTTGCCGCAGATGCAGATCAACTGGGCATCCACCCGGTCCGCGATCAGGCGCATGACGCCTGAGCCCTGGCCGCCGAACATCACCAGACCCGTGGGCTGGTTCGGGTCCAATCCCAACCGGCGCCGTTCGGCCGTTCGGTCTACAGTCCGGGCGGCGTAAAACTTCGGGTTCAGGATCATGCCCGATACACGATACGCCCGCGCTTCCGGATGGCCGTACGCCTTTACCTGCCGGACCGCCTTGTCCGATCCGCAGATAAAATGCTGCGGTTGGCGTTCGATCCAAAAGTGGGGCGGATAGTCGGCGATGTCGGTCAGAATCGTCACGTAGGGAACCCGGGGACACGCTCTTTGTAACCCTTCATACATCGCGCGATTCAGATTCGGAACCAGGGACACGACCAGGTGCGGCGGACTTGCCCGCCAGAATTCCTCCAGGATCTGAACTTGCCGGCCGTGAAACAGGCGGATCACCGACTGCATCACGCGCGTCATCTGCGGCGATCCCAGCGTCCAGCCCTTCTTCAGCAGCAGATTGTAACAATCCTCCAGCCGCACGCCCGTCAGTTTGCGGAACACGTCGAGCGAATCCAGTAGCTCCTGCAGTTGAATCAGTTCGACCTTCCAGCCTCTGCCCGCGCTTGCCTCCTGCAAAGCGGTGGCGGCGCTGCGGTGGCCGCCCCCCGCGTCGAAGAACATGAAGTGCAGCGCGGTCACCCGGGCTCCGTGCAAAGATTAGGATTCATGGAGTTCGATTCGTCCGGCCGTGGTCCAGCCCTGTGGCCCGAAGCATCAAGGCTAACAGCGGGTTGCGGTTTCTGCCAAGCTCCTCTTTGGAACGTTTTGGGGCCATCCTGTTTTTTTCGTCGAACCTTTCGCAAGGCGTCACGGAATTGTAGGATTGCGCGGCGTATACAGTAGGTATGTTGTTAACGAGCGGGACTCGCGGTATGTTGCGCTATATTGCGGCACGCGATCACAGGCTCATGAAGCGCGTCAACGGCTGGATGCCGCCGCGCTGGGTCCGGTTGTGGATGCTGTACGCCACGCGTCTGGGAGATGGGTGGCTGTGGTACGCAATGGCCGTTGTCCTGCTGTTGTTTGGCGGGCCGGCGCGATTCGTGGCTGTGGGAGAGGCTACCCTCTCCGCCTCAATCGCCGTGGCGCTCTTTCTGCGCCTCAAGAAGTTGGCCCGCCGCAAACGGCCCTGTGCGATCGAGCCCCATTCCTGGGCGCGACTGCTGCCGCCGGATCAGTTTTCCTTTCCCTCGGGACACTCGATGACCGCCTTTGCGGTTGCTGTGTCCCTTGGGTTTTTTTATCCGACCCTGCTGGTTGGCCTTCTATTCTGCGCCATGAGCATCGCCGCCTCCCGCGTCCTTTTGGGCATGCACTTCCTGAGCGATGTCCTGACGGGCTCCGCGATCGGCTGCACGATCGCCTGCCTGGTCTTCAGCTTTCTTCACTGACCCCGCCTACGGTTTGGCCGGAATGGCGGACGGTGCCTTCGACATCTGCCCGCGAAACGCCTCGTCGATGGAAATGTCGTTGGCCTGGAGGGTGTTCCCTGTCGCCTGGTCGAACTGCACCCGCGCCCGCGCATAATTCACCAGGGCGGCCACTTCGGCCGACTGCGCTTGCGCCAGGTCCCGCTGCACCAGAATCACATTGAACAGGGTCGACGCCCCCAGCGCGTACTTCTTCTGTTCGGCGTCGAGCGTCTGCTCGCGAAACACCCGCGTCTTGGTGGCGGCCTGATAGGTGGCACGCGTCTGCCGCAATGCGATCAGGGCGTTCTGCACCTCCACGCGAATCTGATTCTCCAGTTGTTGCATCTGAATCTCGCGCTGCCGGATATTCAGTTGGTCGATCACCATATCCGCCTGGGCCGAGCGGTTCCGTAACGGAATGTTCAACTGCAAGGCGGCGCTGTAATCGGGGAAGTTCCGGCGGAACAGTTGAGCATACGCCGTTGGATAGCCCCCCACAAAGTACTCGGGGACCGTTCGCGGTCCGGATCCCGCCGGCAGGGGCAGGTCGCTCACTTGCCCGGCCAACCCGTTGTTGGTGAAGCTCACGACGGCGTCCAACTGGGGCAGCAACTGGCTGCGGGAACCCGCCAGGTTGATTCGTTCGCTATCGATCTGGATCCGGCGCTGCCCGATTTCCGGCCGTGCCCGCATGGCGTTCGCCACCAGGTCCTGAAACGGCTCGATGGTTTCCGTCGGCGGAATCTGGATGCGGTCCGTCGGGATGATTCGCGCCTCCGCGATCGTCGGACTCGCGATGCCCGTGCGGCTGAGTACGTTCTTGAGCACGGTCTCCTGCTGCAACACCAGTGTTTCCGCAATCGTCAGGTCCTGTTGCGCATTGGCCACCTCGGCTTCGGCGCGGACGATTTCGATCGGAGCGAGGGTTCCGATTTCCACCTGTTTCTTGTTATCGCTGAGCAGCTTCTGGTTGAGTTCCATCGTGCGCTGCTTCACTTTTACGTCCTCGTTGTAACTCACCAGGTCCCAGTACTGATTGATGACTCCCGATACCGTGTTCATCAACTGCTGCTTGAACTGCAGGTCGGAGACCTCGCGGTTGTTCTTGGCCACCCGGATCAGGCGGTTGTTGACCGCCCGCCCGAATCCCTGCATCAGCTTTTGCGTCACTGTCAGATTCAGCGACGAAGAGACCGACGGGTTCAGTTCCGCGCGCAGGCTGTTGGACGTCAGCCGCGAATTGGACACGCCGAATTGCACGGTCGTGCCCGTGAGAAAGCCTTGCTGAAACTGGAAGTTCCCCAGGTCGTTCCGGTTGACCAGCGTGTTGTTGCCCGTAACAAACGAGTTCGTCTGGGGAGCGGAGAAGTGGCCCCAGCGCAGGAAACCGGTGATGACGGGATCGAGGTTCGGCACCACAGTCCCGGTTTGGCTGATCACGGTTCCGCTGCCGGCCCCGCTTTGCGCCGCGCTCACGGTCTGCGCGGCGCTGGTCGAGACGCCGGTCGACTGGCCGCGCTGCCCGGTCTGCGCGCTGGTCGGACCCTGGGTCACCCCTGGAGCGACTCCGCGCAGCAACCCGCCTGCCCTGGCGCGCAGCACGCCCGCATCGGAGATTGCCGGGCCCAGTCGCTGCAGTTCGATGTCGAGATTGTTCTCGAGCGCCAGCGCGATCGTGTCCTGCAGCGAAAGATACAGCCTGCCGACGCGCACCAACGACTCCAGCCGGCTCGAATTCCCAAGGTTCAAAGGCGCGAGTTCCCTGGGCCTGTACGCGTCGGTCACTCGCGATATACCCGAGCGATGTTCGCTCGGCAGCACCTGCGCCGCTGCCGGTTCCAGCATCAGCAGCGACGCACACAAAACAGCTAATCCATTCCGCATTACCGTCATCTAGGGGACACCTTAACGTAGCTAATACGCGGAAGATCCTTTGAAAGTTCCTCGCGTCTTCCAATGGTATAGTGGGCGTTTGTAAGCCCGCAAGAGTTACGCCCGGCTATAGTTTTGCAGGGCCACCGGCTTTCAGGGCGGGTACAGAATGATCCGGCGGATTCGCCTCACCGTTTCCTATGACGGGACCGACTTCCACGGCTGGCAGGTGCAGCCTCGCCTACCCACGATTCAAGGCACGCTCGAAACGATCTTATCGGAAATCGAGGGCTCGGCGGTCAAGCTGATGGGAAGCGGCCGCACCGACGCCGGCGTTCACGCGCTCCGCCAGGTGGCTGCCTGCTCGATGGAGAATCCCATCCCTCCGCCGAACCTCACGAAAGCCGTGAACCGCCTGCTCCCTCCTTCCATCCGGGTGTTGGATGCCGCGGACACGTGGCTTGGCTTTCAGCCCCGCTTCGATGCCCTCGCTAAGACCTACGAGTACCGGATCGTCCGCTCCGAGCAGTGTTCCCCTTTCGAGTGGCGGTATGTGCATCACCATCCCTATCCGCTGAAGGAGACCGCGATGGCGGAGGCTGCCCCGATTCTCCAGGGTGAACACGACTTTTCGGCCTTCGCGGCTTCCGACCACCGCGACGCCCATGGCCGGTCCAAGGTCCGGACGATTTTTTCGTCCAGCCTCGAGCGGGACGGCGATCGTCTCGTGTACCGCGTTCGCGGCAGCGGCTTTCTGAAGCACATGGTCCGCAACCTCGTGGGGACGCTGCTCGAAGTGGGTAAAGGCAATTTGGACGGCGACGGAATCCGCCAACTGCTCCTCGATCGCGATCGGAAACTGGCCGGTCCGGCCGTCCCCGCCAAGGGCCTGTTTCTCATCTGCGTGGAATATCCTGATGCGCCGCGGCCCGTTTCCGAGTATCCTACTCAAGAAAGCCTGGACGAGGAGGAGTGACTGTATGTCCGGATCTCGACGCGAGTTTCTGCGCGGTCTGACGACCGCCGCGACCCTGCCGGCAAGTTGGATGGCGTTTTCGCAAAAGGTAACCGCCGCCAGCACTGCGGGCGATGGCGAATCCTTCTGGCGGATGGTCAAGAGCCAGTTCCCTCTTGAGGAGGGGCTGATCTACATGAACGCTGCCAATGTCTGCCCCGCTTCGCGCCCGGTGCTCGACCGCCATCAGCAATACCTGCGCGACTTTCAATCCAATCCCGCCTTCCAGAACCGCGAGAAGTACGCCGCCATGCGCGAGCGGATGCGGGGCAAAATCGCTTCCATGCTGCGGGTCAGTGCGGATGAAATCGCCATTACCCGCAACACCTCCGAGGGTTCGAACACGGTCGTCCAGGGACTGGATCTCAAGCCCGGCGATGAGGTCGTGATCACCGACCAGAACCACCCGTCCAACAACGATTCCTGGAAGGTGCGTGCGCGGCGCGTCGGATTCTCCGTTCGCGTGGTGCCGGTGCCCATCCCCGCCAAAAGCCCCGAGGCGTTGGTCGCCGGCATCGAAGGCGCCATCACGCCTCGGACTCGCGTGATCAGCGTCACCCATGTGTTGAACACCACTGGGGCGATGTACCCGGTCAGGCGAATCGGTGAGATCGCGCGCCGCCGCGGCATCTACTTCCACCTCGATGGCGCCCAGAGCTTCGGCGCGGTCGATGTCAATCTCCGCGAGATCGGATGCGACTCGTACTCCACCAGCGCCCACAAGTGGCCGATGGGGCCGCTCGAAGCGGGCATTCTGTTCATCCGCGGCGAACACATCGCCCGGATGTGGCCGGCCATTGTCACCGCCGGATGGACCGACAACCTGAAGGGCGCCCGGAAGTTCGAAGTCTTCGGCCAGCGCGACGACCCGCGCGTCGCCTCCCTGGAAGCCGCCATCGACTTCCTGCAGATGATCGGCATGCCTCGCGTCGAGTCCCGCCTGCGCGAGTTGGTCACTCACGCCAAGACCGAATTGAAGCGACTGCCGGACGTCGCGTTGAAGACCGACATGGAGCCGGAGATTTGCGGAGGCGTGATCAAGTTCACGCTGAAGAACGTCCCTCTGAAACAGGCCTACGACACTCTGTGGGAGCGCGACCGGATCGCCATTTCCCTCACGGCCGCGGGAGAGGCATCCGGACTCCGCTGGTCGCCGCACATCTACAATTCGCCCGAAGAGATCGACCGCGCCGTAGCGGCGGTCCGTGCCCTGGCGTGAGACCCGATCAACGCCTTCGCCTGGCGCGTACGCAAAGCTGGATCCCCGGAACTTCGGCGTGCAAACCTGCGTAGAGTAGGAGTGATGGGCACTGCTGCCACGCTGTCCGCCATCCTCGGCCTCGCGGTCGCGGCCGGGGTCAACCTCTATCTCGCCGTCCTGACGATCGGTCTCAGCCTGCGCCTCGGCTGGCTGAGCGGCGTTCCGGGTGACCTTGAAATCCTCGCCCATCCGGTGGTCCTGATCGCGGCCGGCGTCCTCTACGTCGCGGATTTCATCGCCGACAAGGTGCCGTTCTTCACTCCCATCTGGGACACGATCCACACGGTGATCCGGCCCGTGGGCGCCGCGTTTCTGGCGATGAGCGCCGCGGCCAGGCTCGATCCGGTGATGCAGACCGTGGCCGTCCTCGCCGCCGGCTCGATTGCTCTCGGCACGCACTCCACCAAGATGGCGGTGCGCTTGTCGGCTCACGCCGTGCCGGAGCCCGTGACTCATTCGGTCATCAGCATCGCGGAAGATGTCGGGGTGGTGGCCCTCCTCGCGCTTGCGTACACCCATCCATGGGTCGCCATTCCCGTGATCGCCGGCGTCATCCTCGCGATCGGGTTGACTCTCTACTGGATCGGCCGCAAGGTGTGGCGCTTCTTCTTCGACCGCAAACCGGACGCGCCCCAAACGGCGGTCGTCCGCTGAATCGGCTCTACCAGGCGAGCGTGCCGGATCGAGGTTCCTCTTCCGGGTTGGGCAAGTACAGCGTCTTGCAATGCTCGCAGCGATAGATCTCCGCCTCCGCGCCGTACTTCTGTTTGACTTCGTCGCCAAAGAAGTACCAGCGCTTGAGGTGTCCGGCGCAGATCTTGCCTTTCTCGTCCTTTTCATCGCAGGCTCGCATGCGGCGCAGGCGCCGTTTGACCTTGGCGCCGTCGCTTAAGGTGGCGACGACTTCGGCGCCTTTGGGATTTTCCTGAGTTGTCGATGGGGGATCGGGCATGTTTGGTTAGTTCTCCCGCCGGAGCGGCTGGTGGGTCAGTGATTCGTCCTTCAAAGGCACATTGTATTCCAGTTGCTCGCGCTTGAGAACCGTCCTGGTCTGGCGGAACCACCATTCGGAGATAGAGCGACGCTCTTCGTCCCGCGACACCTCCGGCCTTTGGCAAACTCACTCGGTCCCGGCGAGCGAGGAAAGACTGCGGAATGCGCGGACATTCCGGCTTCCGAGGCCGTAGAGTAGGAGAGGAAGCGACAGCCTGAACTGCGGCCCCTCTCCCCTCGTCGAACCGGAGGTGCAGATTTCCCGCGTCCGGCTCTCCTGAAAACTCTCGCCTCAGACTTGCACAG
>JBJXGR010000224.1:0-2762 GCA_046160045.1 Bryobacteraceae bacterium | reverse complement strand
CCTTGGCTTCCGTTATGCCCCGCTGGCGCAGCCCTTGACGCTCGAGCCTTCTCCGAAGCCTGTGGTGATCTTTCCGCGCGGCCTGAATCCGGATCTGACCTACGATCTCCAATGCGCAAAGTCCTCGCTTCAGGCGCGCCGAACGGGCCGCGAGCTGATAGATCGCGGGATCGAACTCGGTGTCATTGAGCCGGGTGAGTTGATTTTCCTGAACCTCCAGAATCACCCCGGTTCGGGTACCGACCGGATTGCTCCGGGCGCGCCGGCGCACGTGACGAAACGGATCGGCACGAACCTGGGCATCCAGGGTGTTGAGATCGCGTGGCATCCAGCCAGCGACAACAACTGGGTGTCCTATTACGAGGTGCTGCGAGACGGAGTCGCGGTGACCAAGGTGGCCATCGGCACCTACTTCTTTGACTACGGGCGAAGCGCCGCCGGCCTGATGGGTAGTCGCTATGCGGTGCGAACCGTGGACGGCGACGGCAACCGCAGCGCGGTCGTCGAAGCCGGGCAGACCGCGGGAGACGCGGAGTCGTACCGGGCGCTCGGTGGATTCAGCCGGGAGCAAGGGGCAGGGCCATGGCGGTTCGAGGAGGCCTTCGAGGAAGGCCAGTATCGTGAACTCCGCTGGGACCGTGGAGGGTACGAGGGCCTATGGCTCGGGTCCGACTCCGCTGCGATCGGACGGATCTGGATGCAGGCGGGCCAGACGTCGGACGTTGCACGGACCTTTGTCGCGCCGGCGAATGCGCTCCTCACGATCCGTGGGGAGATCCGGAAGGACCCGAGCGCCGGCGGGCGCGGTGCATCGGCGCACATCATGGTGAACGGCCGGCAGGTCTGGCCAGCGAGCGGCTGGGCCGAGGTCCCTTCGTCCTATCACCAGAAGATTGCTCACAACATTGAGAAGCTACCGGTGAACGCCGGCGACAAGGTGCGCTTTGTCCTGCGGCGGACCGGTGTCGCCTTTCCGGATCCTGTGGTCTGGGACCCCATCATTGTTGTCCAACGAACCAATTGAGGAAGAGCCATGCGACCCGCACTTCTGATCCTGAGCGTACTCCTACCTTTCACCATAGCGGCCGCGCCATGGCGGCTATCGACGGCCGACACGGAGGTCGTTGTCGCTGTGGTGCGCGACGCACCGATCCTGCATTCGCTTCGTCGAGCCGGCTCCCCGGTGAACTGGCTGTCGCGTCCGATAGCAGAAAGGCTTCCGGCGGAGGTAACCGTCGCGGGCCGCGTCGCGAAGCCGGCATGGAAGTTCGTGGATGCCTCCGAGGCTGCCGGTGAGCTGAGACTTCGATTCGAGAGCGCGGAGCCGGCGCTCCTGTTGGAATCGATCTGGCGGGCCCGCCCGGGGGAAGGCCCCGTGGAGCACTGGTTGACCCTGACCAATCGAACCGGGCGGACCATCACCATCGGCCACCAGGACAGCTTGCGGCTGGAAGGCCTGCGGACCGCGCCCGCCGAGAAGGCATCGGTGTGGTGGGTGAATCGCGGAGGGAATAATGCCAGCCGGCAGGGCGGCGTCTTCGTCGAGCCGGTAAACGAGGAACTCGACCAGTCGATTGTCAGCAACCCGCAGGACGGATCCAGCCCGGTTCCCTGGATGGCCGTTCAAGTGGGAGAGTCGCGAGGCCTGTACGTGGGCTGGGAATTCTCCGGCATCGGGCGAATCCACGCGAAGGTCACGAATGCCGCGGCCAGGGAGTTCGACGTGTCCGTCGGCCTGACGCCGGATTTCAGGACTGACGTGGCCGCCGGCGAGACGTTCCTGGTTCCGCCTGCGTTCGTCGGATGTTATCGCGGCGGCCTCGATGAGGGTGCTTACTCGCTGCACCGGTACGTGCTCGACAAGCTTCTGCCGCCGTTCCCCGCGGGACGCGTCCATCCGACGCTGGCCTACAACCTGTTTCTCGACAGCGGAGGCTACAAGGCGACGGAGCCGGATGTGCTTCGAAGCGCGGCCGTCTGCAAGGACCTGGGCTTCGAGACGTTTGTTCCGGACGCGATGTGGTTCGCCGGCGTGGGCGACTGGAGATGGGATCCCGTCCGTTTTCCAGCGGGCGTGAAGCCGATCGGCGCTTTCGTGCGGGAAGGCGGCATGCGCCTGGGATTGTGGATGGCATGGACGAACGCCGGGATCTCCGAACATCCCGGCGCGATCAACGTCCGCCGCCAGGCGGGATGGATCATCGAGCCGGCCCCCGAAAACTGGAAGCCGGGACCGTTCATCGGAAAGCGCATCTGTCTCGCCAATCCCGAAGCCCATCAATGGGCGCTGAAAGAGACCCAACGCGTCGTCGAGGAGTACGGGATCGACTACCTGAAACATGACATCGATCCGATCCAGACGCGTTGCGAGCAGACCACGCACCGGCATAAGTACGGCGTCGACGTGAGCTATTGGAACGCGCTGGCCTACTACGACGTTCAGGAATCGCTGAAGCGCCGGTTCCCGAACCTGGAGTTGGAGGGCTGTTCGCACGGCGGGTGCGTAAAGGACTTCGGCTACATCAAGCGGGTCCATTACATCGTGACCACAGACACGCTGTCCTCGCTGCCGAACCGCCAGAGCCTGTGGGATTCGACGTACGCGATGCCTCCGGCGGTGCTCCAGGCGTACACGTACGAGAACCATTACAACCGGGACTCCGACCGCCCTCGTCCTTATTTCTGGCGCTCCGCGATGATGGGCGCCTGGCAGATCGACCCGACCAATACGCGATCCTGGACGGCGGAAGAGAAAGCCGGCG
>JBJXGR010000223.1:0-4287 GCA_046160045.1 Bryobacteraceae bacterium | reverse complement strand
CGCCACCACGTGGCGCCGGTCTCCGACCGGCGTCGAGGGAACTAAAGTTCCCCTGCAAGCTGAAGCTTGCGCCACGACTCCTAGACAAATCCTACGAGTGCATCGCATGCTCGACCTCAGGTTGCGCCGCCAGCAGAGCGTTCAGGTGCTTGAGGCTCCGTTCCGCCTGTTCCGGCGTCCCGCATTCCACCGACAGCACTCCGTCGAAGCTGTTGTCGCGCAGAATGCCGATAATGCGGGTCCAATCGATCACGCCGTCACCGCAGGCGCAGCCCACCGGCGTTCCGGTCACCTGCCCTCGCTCGACGTCCGACTGCCCCAGGCTGATGTCCTTGGCGTGAACATGCACCACCCGATGCGCGACCTCTTTCAATCCCTGGTAGGGGTCTTCGCCCCCCAGGTACGCATTGCCGGTGTCGTAGTTGATGCGCAGCCAGGGCGAATCCACCAGCGTCGCGATCTGCAGCAGGCCTTGTGTGGTCTTGGTAATGCTCTGGTGAGGTTCAATGGCGATGTAGATGCCGTAGCGCTCGGCGACCCGCAACGCCTGGGTCAGCGTGTAGGTCATGATGACGAACGCATCCTCCAGATCGAGCCATGAGGGGCGGATGCCTTCGTCCGTATTGACCACGGGAGCGCCGAGCGCCGCGGCAAACCGGATGGCTTTCTGCAAATAGGGGACACTGATCTCCGGCCGCATCAGCGGGCAGTGCGCGCTGACACCGGACGGCTTTAGCCCGTTCTCGTCAAGGATGTCCTTGATCTCGAGTGGCTCCTCGTCCATGGAGACCGAGTGGAAGTACCCTGCTTCGCTCAGCAGTTCCCGGCCGTTGTGCAGCAAGGGCTCCAAGTACTTGTAGCCCATCCCGGCGGCGCGGCGCGCGCCCTCCCCGAAGGACTTGTCCTCACAACGGATGAACTCCATATTCAAGCCGGCTTTGATACTCATACATCCCATTCCTTTCTCCAGGTGACTCTGGCCTTCCGCTGATAGGCGAGATTGCCGATATGGCACGCCATCGCCGCATAGTGCCCGTCAAAGACATTGGCGTTCGGCTCGCGGCGGCTCCGCACGCACTCCAGCCAGTTCGCCATGTGTGCGACTTCCGGAGACGGTCCCGCCGTGATCTCCGGCTCGCCTTTGCCCGCGGGCAGAAATCGATAGCCGCGGCGGAAAATTTGCAGCCGCCCGCCGCGGCCGAAGAACACGATGTCGGCCGCTTCCTTGGGAATCAGGTCCGTAATCGTTGCCTCGAACGAGACATTCACCTTCTCCGGGTAGTCCAGCAGCAGGTTGACATTGTCAGCGGTATCCCGCCCATCGTCGTATTGATAAATGCCGCCCATCCCGACCGCCGAAAGCGGACGCTGAATCCCGAGATACCAGTGCACGACATCGACCATATGCACAAACAATCCGCCCGTCTGCCCGCCGGTGGCCTGATCGAAGTAGGCGAAGCGGTTGAAGTAGCGCTTGGGATCCCAGGCGATCTTGGGCAGCCAGCCAAGGCAAGCATTCCAATCGAGGCCTTCGGGCTTCGACTCCATCCCCGGCGGCACGGGCGTGAGATATCCGCCGTTGGCGTTCCAGTACGTCCGGACCATGTGGACCTTGCCGATCAGGCCACTCGAGAAAAATCTCTCTTTGGCTTCGACAAAGTGGGCCAGGCTGCGCTGCTGGACGCCGACCTGCACCACCCGCTTGGTCTCGCGAACGGTCTTCACCACCTCGTGTCCCTGCATGGGCTGCGAGGTCATCGGCTTCTCGACGAAGACATCCTTGCCGGCGCGGCAGGCATCCACGGTCATCCGCGAGTGCCAGTGATCGAGCGAGGCGACGATCACCGCGTCGACGTCCTTGCGGTCGAGCAAGGCGCGGTAATCGGCGATCTTCGAAACGGGTGAACCGATGGCATCAGCGGCCTGCGCGCGACGGACGTCCCAGGCGTCGCAGACGGAGACCCATTCGATACCGCCCGACTGGTTGGCCATTCTCATTAAATGGGTACCGCGGCCTCCGCAGCCGATTAAGCCGAGACGAATACGGTCGTTGGCGCCGACCACGCGTGATGCGGATGCCGCGGACACGGATCCGGCGAGGAAGATACGCCGGGTCACGTCAGGATTCATATGAGTGCTCTCCTTCGGCCCTCGATTTGTTTTCGAGAGGACCGGCGGCCGGTCCGAAGCAGAGCAACCCGGTCAAGAAAAACCCTGGATCTGACCGGCCAGTTGGAGTATATACCCCGGGATTTACGGAAGGAAGCCACGCGCACGGCGAGCGGATTGCAGCGGATTATCCTGATGCGGTGCGCGGTTTTGCTTGTCCTCGCGGTCTCCCTGGCAGGGCAGGACCAGCGGTTCGAGGCCGAGTCCCGTCTAGTGCTGGTTCCCGTGACGGTTACGGACGGAAAAGGCCTTCCGGTCGATGGCCTCGATGCCGCGGACTTCGTCGTGCTGGATAACGGACGCCGGCAGAAGGTGGCCGGTGACGGCCTTGCCACAGGTGTGGTCCCGATTGCACTGGTCGTCGCCGTGCAGTCTTCCAGCCTGTCGGCAGCGGCGCTGGAGAAAGTGCGGAAGATTGGAGGGATGATCCAGCCCCTGATCACGGGCGAACACGGCTGCGCGGCGGTGCTTGCTTTTGCGCAGCGCGTCGAGTGGCGCCAGCATTGCACTTCGGATTCGGATGCGGTGGCCTGGGCAATCGGGCATCTCCAGCCCGACGAGGGGAAGGATGCGTGTTTGCTCGATGCGGTTCGGGAAGCCACCAAACTCCTGCGTGGACGAAATAATGTCCGGCGGGTGCTGCTGTTGATCTCAGAGTCGCGCGACCGCGGAAGCGAGAGCGATCTCGACAATGTTGTAATCGCGGCCCAAAGCGCGGGGGTCACCGTGTACGCCGCCACGTACTCGGCGTTCCTGACCGGCTTCACGACCAAATCGTCCGAGGTGAGCACTCCGCGCCAGCCGAGGGGACCGAAGGAACGGGACCGGCCGCCCGTGGGCCCGCCGGGCCGTGAAGAGATTGCGCTACCGCCCCGGGAGCAGCGCGTGGATATCCTGGGCGGACTCGGCGAGCTTCGACGCCTTCGCAAGACGAATACGACACAAGTGTTGACCAGCGAGACGGGAGGAGCGATCCTGCCGTTCAACCGTCAGGGAACGCTCGAAGGCGCGATCGAGAAACTCGGAGCAGAGCTTCACACACAGTACCTGCTGAGCTTCACCCCGGACGCGCCGTCCGCAGGCTATCATCGCCTGCAAGTGCGGGTGGTCCGTGAGGGTGAGTATCGTGTCCGGGCGCGGCCGGGGTATTGGTCGCCGTGGGAGACGCAGTGAGGCAAGCGCCTCGGATCTGACAGACTTATACAATTATACGTATACTTGAATAGGAGGTGAGACTGCACTGAAGCCAGTTCGGTGGGTGGGATCGTCGAGGAGGGACCTGAAGGGCTTCCCCAGGCCCATCCAGCGAGACATCGGCCAGGCACTGTACGCCGCCCAATATGTGGCGAAGAACACCCTACCGTCAAAGCTCTTAAGGGATTCGGTGGACGAGCCGTCCTAGAGATTGTGGCGTCGGGAGTAGACGACACCTACCGCGCCGTCTACACGGTTCGCTTTCATGATGCAATCTATGTCCTCCACGCTTTCCAGAAGAAATCAAAGAAGGGCATTGCTACGCCTCAAAGGGAACTCGAACTGATCAAGCAGCGGCTGGTGGCAGCGGAACTGGACTACCGGGAGAGGCAGACTTGACATGAAGAAACAGAGAAGTAAAATCCGGATCAGAGAGAGCAGTGGCAATGTCTTTCAGGACCTCGGCTTCCCCAACCCGGACCGCGAGCAACTCAAGGCCAGGCTCATGCTGCAGATCTACCGAATTATCAAGGATAGGAAGCTGACTCAAGCGGCAGCCGGAGAAATGCTCGGAATCAAGCAACCTCATGTGTCGGCGCTCATGCGCGGCCAGTCGGGAAACTTCTCTGTCGAACGGTTGATCGATTTCCTGACCGCCCTCGGCCACGATGTTGAAATCACCGTGAAGCCGACGCGTAGGGAGCACGGAGACTTGTCTATCGTGCTCCGGTGATTCTCAAGATCTGTCGTTGATCGATCAAATTGAGGCGTCGTGCCCAACTACCGGGCGTCGCCCGTCTACACGCGCGGCCGCAGATACTCGGCCGAACGCCGGGCCGCTTCCTCCACCGGCATCACACCCGCGAACGCCTGGTGGACGGTGAGGTACCCGCTGTACCCGGAAGAACGCAGAGCCTTCAGCAC
>JBJXGR010000222.1:0-7049 GCA_046160045.1 Bryobacteraceae bacterium | reverse complement strand
ACCACGCCGCCACCGCGACAGCCATCACCAGATCGTCGTGCACGCCTCCGCCGGAGGCGCCGGATGCTGGCGCGGTTCGACCAGGGCGGAGACCTCGCGCTGGCGGCCGAGGTCGAGACCGGCGACGCAGGGAGTCATAAGGCAGGGACCTTGTCGAGCAGGTGGGCGAGGTCGGCTTGCCGGAAGAAGCCGTCGCCGTGGGTCGAGAACTCGCAGAGGAATTCCTGGCGGAACCAGAAGTCGCCGAGGACGCGGCGCTCGCGTTCGAGGATCCGCGGGGGAAATCGGGGACAGCGGGTGGCGGGACCTGGATGCGGACCACTCGGCGCCGCCCTGGGTCCAGGCCTCCCAGAAAAAGCCGCTGGGCCCGGCGGGGGTGCTCATGGCAATAACGGGGCCTTGGGAGCGGGCGATCATGGGGTCGACGGCGAGCCAGGCTTCCTCAGGGATGCGGGCCGCCTCATCGAGGAGGAGCAGGTCGACCGAGGAGAAGCAGCGGATGTTGTCGCCGACGCCGGGGAGGCCGACGACGCGGGAGCCGTTGGCGATCTGGGCGGACTCGGCATGGTCGCCATCGCCTGTGAACGGGACCCGGAGGCTATGGAGGCAGCGTCGGACCTTGCGGAGGAGTTCGGAGGACTGGCGCTGGGTAGGGCCGGCGATGACGATCAGGGTTTCGGAGTTTGTGGGTGGCGAGGATGGCGGCGAGGGTGGACTTGCCCCACTGGCGGGTGCAATTGAGAAGAGTGTGCTGGTGTTCGTGCTAATCCGCGACGAGTGGCTGAGCATTCGCCCTCTAGTCTGAGGTTTCAGCTCGAATGAAATCGCGCGCTAGTCGGCTGTCGGTGGTTCGATTTCCAGAGCCTCGATCTTTCTAGAAGAAACTGCGCAGATCAGGCTGTCCCCTTTTTCCCCATGCCCTCATCCGAACCCCGGCCGGAAGGCCGGGGACCAGCGTTCGAGCAAGGAGAACGCCCCAGGGAAGCGCGATCGCGCCACGTCGGATCAAAACAGCGTCAATGGCGTCGTGGACGTCGTGCAACAAGTACGCATGCTGCCGCACGCTGAACCACGCCGCCACCGCGACAGCCATCACCAGATCGTCGTGCACGCCTCCGCCGGAGGCGCCGGATGCTGGCGCGGTTCGACCAGGGCGGAGACCTCGCGCTGGCGTCCGAGGTCGAGACCGGCGACGAAGGGAGTCATAAAGCAGGGACCTTGTCGAGCAAGTGGGCGAGGCCGGCTTGCGCGAAGAAGCCGTCGCCGTGGGTCGAGAACTCGCAAAGGAATTCCTGGCGGAACCAGAAGTCGCCGAGGACGCGGCGCTCGCCTTCGAGGACCCGCGGGGTAAATCGGGGACAGCGGGTAGCGGGGACCTGGATGCGGAACCACTGGGCGCCGCCCTGGGTCCAGGCCTCCCAGAAAAAGCCGGTGGGTCCGGCGGGGCGTCGAGACGATTCTAGGATCGTCTGCTCGACGATGCCGATGTGCCGCCGGGCGACGTTTTTTGTCGCCCGGCGGAGGCGCTTCGCCATCGCCTCCGAAACCGGATCGTACCGGGCGACAAAAAACGTCGCCCGGCGCCACTCGCGTTCGAGTTCTGTCGCGATCTGTTCGTTCGCCCGGGTCTCGGCTGCAGCGCTTCGTGACAGGAGAGTAGGCACGGAGCGTACAAAGTACTATCATGAGCTTTCGATCAGTTCTCAAATACATGCAAAGGCCGCAGCCCTCGAATGGCCAAGCTCGAAGAACTCACGCGCGGCGCCGCCGTTAAGGGGATCCTGCCCGATTGCCTGGTGACGGTAGTCGACGTGAAGTGGTACGGTTCAGCGGCCATCGAGCTGACCTACAAGGACCCGGCCGGTAAGCCCAACGTCGTGCTCCTGTACCGGGATCGCGAGCCCATCCTGGAAATCGGCGAGGCCGGCCGGCCGTGGAGCTTTGACGGCGACGGCAAGATGTTCCGCCTGGTGTCGGAAGCCCACCGGATCAACCTGGCCCATCTTTTCGATCCGCTGCTGGCGATCCACACCTCGATGGTCGACCCGCTGCCGCATCAGATCACGGCCGTCTACGGCGAGATGCTGCCACGGCAGCCGCTGCGGTTCCTGCTGGCGGATGACCCCGGCGCAGGCAAGACGATCATGGCCGGCCTGCTCATCAAGGAACTGCTGATCCGCGGCGACCTGCACCGCTCGATGATCGTATGCCCCGGCAATCTCGCTGAGCAATGGCAGGACGAACTCTACCAACGATTCCAGCTTCCGTTTGAAATCATGACGAACGATAAGCTCGAATCGGCGCGGACCGGCAACTGGTTCGCCGAGAACCCCATGGTCATCTGCCGCCTGGACAAACTGAGCCGGAATGAGGACTTGCAGGCGAAACTGGCCAATACCGACTGGGACCTGGTGGTGTGCGATGAAGCGCACAAGATGTCGGCCACCTTCTTCGGCAACGAGGTCAAGTACACCAAGCGCTACCGTCTTGGCCAACTCCTGGGACAGCTTACGCGGCATCTAATGCTGATGACGGCAACGCCGCACAACGGCAAACCGGAGGATTTTCAACTCTTTCTGGCGTTGCTCGACAGCGACCGTTTCGAGGGCCGGTCGCGCGACGGTGTGCACACAGTCGATGCCTCGGACCTGATGCGCCGGCTGGTGAAGGAACAACTGCTCAAGTTCGACGGAACGCCGCTGTTCCCCGAGCGGCGGGCCTACACGGTCGGCTATCAGCTTTCCAATGCGGAAGAAGAGATCGACGAACTCGACGATGCACCCGATGCAGAGGTGGAGGAGACCGAGGAGACAGTGGTCGATCAGGCGACAGCGGCGCGCACGATCGCCGAACTGCAAGCCGAAATCGAGATCCTGGGGAATCTGGAAGCGTTGGCGTTGAAGGTCCGGCGCAGCGGAACGGACAAGAAGTGGGAGGAGTTATCATCCCTTCTCCAGAACCACGCCGAGATGTTCGATGCACAGGGCCACCGGCGCAAGATGGTCATCTTCAGCGAGCACCGCGACACGCTGAACTACCTGGCCGAACGGCTCCGGGCACTCCTGGGCGCGCCCGAGGCGCTCGTCACCGTTCACGGCGGGATGGGACGAGAGGAGCGCACCAAGGCACAGGAAGCATTCAAGCAGGACAAGGACGTTCTCATCCTGCTGGCCACCGACGCGGCCGGCGAGGGCATCAACCTGCAACGCGCGCACCTGATGGTCAACTACGATCTGCCGTGGAATCCGGACCGCCTGGAACAGCGGTTCGGCCGCATTCACCGGATCGGGCAGACCGAAGTATGCCATCTCTGGAACCTGCTGGCGGAAGAGACGCGGGAGGGTGACGTCTACAAGCGTCTTCTCGAAAAGATCGGTTTGGAGCGGGAGGCGCTGGGTGGAGGAGTTTTCGACATCCTGGGCCAACTCTTCCGCGAGCAGCGGCTGCGCGATCTGCTGATCGAGGCGATCCGGTATGGCGACCAGCCTGAGGTGAAGGCCCGCCTGCATCAGATCGTCGACAACCTGACCGACCGAAAGCACTGCCTGGAGCTTCTGGAAGAGCGGGCTCTGGCGAACGACAGCCTGGATGCCTCCCAGATCCAGAGGATCAAGGAGGAGATGGAGCGAGCGGAAGCACGCCGCCTGCAGCCTCATTTCATCGAGTCCTTTTTCCTGGAGGCCTTCCGCGTCTTGGGCGGCGCTATCAAGGAGCGGGAACCGAGACGCTATGAGATCACGCACGTACCGGCCCTGATCCGCCAGCGGGACCGCCTGATCGGCACCGGCGAGCCAGTGCTGGGCAAGTATGAACGGATCACTTTCGAAAAGTCCCTCCGTGCGGTTCCCGGCCAACCGCTGGCCACCTTCGTCTGCCCGGGCCAACCGCTGCTGGGCGCAACCATCGATCTGATCCTGGAACGCAATCGGGACCTCCTGAAGCGAGGCACGGTCCTCGTGGACACAGACGACCCTGGCGAAGCAATCCGCGCACTTTTCTACCTGGAGCAGACGATCGAGGACGGCCGGACGGACAAGGCAGGCAACCGCCGTGTGGTCTCGCGGCAACTTCAGTTCGTCGAGACGGACGCGACGGGCTCCACCAGAAACGCCGGATACGCCCCGTACCTGGACTACCGGCCGGCGACGCCGGAAGAGCGGACTGGTCTGGAGTCAACGTTGGAGTCGCAGGAGTGGCTGAAGGGCGACCCGGAATCGATGGTGGTTGGCCACGCGATTGCCAATCTCGTTCCCCAGCATCTCGCAGAAGTTCGGACGCGCCGCGAGAACCTGGTGACCAGGACCATGGCCGCCGTCAAAGACCGGCTGACCAAAGAAATCACTTACTGGGATCATCGCGCCAACCAGCTCAAGGACCAGGAACTGGCCGGCAAGACGAACGCCAGGATCAATTCGGGGAAGGCCCGCCAGCGCGCCGATGAACTGCAAGCCCGGCTTCAGAGGAGGATGGCGGAACTGGAACTGGAGCGCCAGATAGCCCCATTGCCGCCGGTCGCCATCGGCGGCTCACTGGTCGTGCCAATAGGGCTCATCCGGAAGCTGCTCCCGTCTTCCGTTCAGCCAAGTGACGCCGCTACCGATGCCGCGTCGGCGGAAGCACGGAGGAAAATGGAACTGCTTGCCATGCAGATGGTGATGGAAGCCGAAAGACGGCTGGGCAACGAACCGCGGGATGTGAGCGATGAGAAGTGCGGGTACGACATTGAATCGAAGGTTCGCGCCAATGGTAAATTGCGGTTCATCGAGGTAAAGGGACGTGACGCCGGTGAGCGCACTGTGACGGTGACCCGGAATGAGATTCTCACGGCGCTGAATAAACCCGATGATTTCATTCTCGCGGTAGCGGAGGCCGAGGGAGATCGGAAACGGCTTTGCTACGTGTGGCAGCCCTTTCAACGGGAGCCTGATTTTGGCGCCGAAAGCGTAAACTACAACTTGAAAGAGTTGGTTGCCCGAGGGAAGGAACCCGCATGAGCAGCGGCCCATTTCTCCGACGCGTGGTGCTGAAGAACTACAAGAGCATCGCCGCCTGCAATCTGGAATTGGGCGCGTTGACCATACTGGTGGGTCCGAACGGTTCAGGCAAGAGCAATTTCCTGGATGCCTTGCGGCTCGTGTCGGACGCGCTTCGAACGACCCTGGACCACGCACTACGAGACCGAGGCGGAATCAACGAAGTGCGTAGAAGAAGCAGCGGCCATCCGACTCACTTTGGAGTGCGGCTGGAGTTTGTCCTGGCTGGGGGTGTTCCCGGCCACTATTCATTCCGGGTGGGCGCGAAATCGCGGGGAGCCTTTGAAGTTCAAACCGAGGAGTGCGTGGTGCGCGGGGATCCGCCCGCGCGCTTTCGTGTAGAAGAAGGCACCAGGAAAAGCAACGGGAGCGGCAAGACGGCGGCCGGCCTTCCCACCGACAGGCTCTACCTGGTGGCGGCATCGCACGAAGCCGAATTCCGTCCGGTGTACGACGCACTGGCTCACATGGCCTTCTATAATCTCAGCCCGGACCGGATGCGGGAACTTCAAACTCCGGATGCGGGTGAAATCCTTCTGCGGGACGGCAGCAATTCCGCGAGCGTGTTGCGCCGGCTCGCGGATCAGGACGCGGGTCAGGAAAAGCGGATTGAAGACTACCTGGCGCAAGTCGTTCCCGGGGTGGTGGGGGTGGAAGCTAATTCCGTGGGTCCAAAGGAAACGATGAAGTTCCGGCAGAACGTCGCCGGATCTCCGAATCCGTGGCACTTTCTGGCAGCGAACATGTCAGACGGAACGTTGCGCGCCTTCGGGATTCTGCTGGGCCTTTTTCAGAAGGGAGACCGGTGGCCGGTTTCCGTGGTCGGCATCGAGGAGCCCGAGATCGCTCTGCATCCAGCGGCCGCCGGCATCCTATTGGGCGCTCTTCGCGAAGTCTGCCAGGAGACCCAGGTGATTGTGACGAGCCACAGCCCCGATCTCCTCGACCTGGTTGATCCTGAACGGGAGCGAATCCTGGCCGTCCACGCGGAGAACGGCAACACCGAAATTGCGCCGATCGACGAGGCGAGCGTGAAGGTCCTTCAGGAGGGCCTGTACACTCCGGGAGAACTGCTGCGCCTGAACCAGTTGTCGCCGGATGCCAAACTGTTCGGCGACTCGATGCAGCAGATGCGGCTGTTTGACGAGGGAGCCGCTTGATCCGCGTGAGACTGGCCTGTGTAGTGGAGGGGCACGGCGAAACCAGCGCCGTACCGATCCTGTTGCGGCGCATCCTGTCTCAGATTTCTCCGGACTGCGCGCTCGAGATTCCCCATCCTATCCGAGTTCCCCGATCGAAGCTGCTGCGGCCGGGTGAACTGGAGAAAGCGGTTCAACTGGCGGCGGCCAAGGTCGCGCCCGACGGCTTTGTTGTCATCCTGCTGGATGCCGATGACGACTGCCCGGCGACGCTGGCGCCAAAGCTGAAGGCCCGCGCCGTTCAGGCCCGGGCCGATATTGCGCTCACGGTGGTAATGGCGCGCCGCGAGTTCGAGGCATGGTACATTGCCGCGGCGGAATCGCTTGGGCTGCTCCGGGGGCCATCCGTGGCTCCGCCGGCGGATCCGGAGCAGATCCGAGGGGCCAAGGAATGGCTGGCGAATCGGATGCCGAATGGAAAATATTCGGAGGCGGTTGACCAGCCTGCGCTGGCAGCGCGGTTCGACCTTGCCGACGCGAGGCGCTGCCCGTCATTCGACAAGCTGTACCGCGACATCGAGGCGCTGGTGGCGGTGTGCCGAGCGCGGGCGGGGGCTGTTCCGGACAGAAGTTGATATGCCCCACACCCGTTTGGTATCGGCAATCAAGGCGCTGCCTGCCAAGGGGGGAAGTCCATATGACGTCAGAAAAGTATACCCACTTCCGTTCATTTCGCCAGCGCGCCTCAGTTCCGAACCGCGGGCGTGAGTCATCTGAGTAGTTCCGTCAAGAAAAAAGTGCACGTCACGAGAGTGCCTGTGCCAGCGGTGAACCACGGCGTCGAAGAGCCTCGATGTACCGGCTCTCATCGTAGGGT
>JBJXGR010000221.1:0-9599 GCA_046160045.1 Bryobacteraceae bacterium | reverse complement strand
GCTATTACTCCTCCCCGGTCGCCTCGGACGGCAAGGTTTACATCGCCAGCGAGGAAGGGAAAGTGAACGTCCTGAAAGCGTCGGGCGAGTGGGAAGTGCTGGCGGTGAACGACCTGAAGGAGCCGATCTACTCGACCCCGGCGATCGCGGACGGGCGGATCTATGTGCGGACCCGGATGGCTCTGTACGCTTTCGGCCAGTGACGCGCCCGAATTGAGGCTGTGGCGAACGGTAACTGGTTATGGACAGCTGGCGGGTGGTGGTCCTTTCAGGGTAGCGAGGCGTGGTCGCGGGTGAATCGGCGGTGTGGCAGATATTGACAGCATCTGCCAACCAGCGTACGTTGTGGATATGACTTCCATGAACATCTCTCTCCCGGAAGATCTGAAGGAGTTTTGCGAAGCCCAGACAAAACATGGCTACAGCACTCCGAGCGAGTACGTTCGTGAGTTGATCCGCGAGGACCAAAGGAGGCGTGCCAAGGAGAAGTTGGACGCCATGCTGCTGGAAGGACTCACTTCGGGGGATCCCATTCCGGTGAACGCGGAGTTTTGGAACGAGCTTAATGGGGAGGCTTTGGCCAAACTCAAGGCCCGCCAGAAGACCAGGAAGTGATGGATGCGATCACCCAGCGCCCGCGTGCGCGGCTCGATCTGCTCAAACAATTTGTCTATTTGGGAGAGCAAGCCGGTGTAGGCCTTCGCTAGGTCAAGGCCACGTTGTCTGCAAACTCGACGTGGATGAGAGAACGGTTGTCCGGCGCCGGCGGCGTGTCCGACAAGCGACAGGCCGGCACAGCAAGTATCGCGGACAGCACCCCTGCCGAAAGCATACTGTGAAACCGCGCTGGCGGCCCCCCTCTTTCAATCGCCGAGTGGAACCTGGGGGGAAGCTGGCTTGCGGCGCGCAGACACCCGGTGCCTTCGCACCGTTGGCTGCTTCGAGGCAGCACTGCGACATTGTTTCTCTGCTATCCTATGGCCGCAGACAGTCGAACTATTGGATTCGAATCTTGTGAGAGGTGCGACATGTGCAGACGACTTTCGTACGCGATCTCGTTGGCTCTGGCGGTTACGCCGGTGTGGGTGGCTGCCCAGCAAACGCGCGAGGCGTCACCCGCACCGATCCGCGGCGATCTTCCCGAGCATCTGCAGAAGTTCAAGACGGGCGGTCTACCGCCGGTGGGTGAGCGGGTCGAGTTCGAGGGCTTGGAGACTTTCCCGCCCAAGGTGAAGGGGCTCGACGTCGATCCTAACTTTCGACTGAACATCAAGCCAGGGACCAGGCCATCAGTGCGCGAGGCGCGCAGCAAGATGCGCGAGATCGCGATGGCCGATGCGCGCGTCCGGGCAAGCCTCGGCAATCGCTTTGCCTTGCTCGGCAGCGGCTGGCTGGAATCGAGTAAGGACCAAGGCGGGGACGTGACGAGTGAACGTTACCGCCTAGTTTTCTATAGTTACCAGAACAATGTCTCTGTCAATGTTGTCGTCGAGAGAAACCAGGTGGTCGATGTGGTGCCGGGCAAGAAAGGCTATCAGCCTGCCGAGTCACACGAGGAAGTAGAGGCAGCCGCCGATCTAGTCAAGAGAGACGACCGCTATCGCGCGTTGGTCGAGGGTCTGGTTGCGCGGGGAATCGAGACGCCCAGCGAGGATGGCCATCGGCGCCTATATGTCACGTTCCACAAGCAGAAGAGGACTCCGGCCGTGGTCGAAGCAACAGTTGACATGACCTTGGGTCGGGTCGTGATCGCCCGGCGCTTGCGACGTTAGTCAAAAGGAGAGGGACGATCCCATGCGCAATATCAATCGGTGGCTACTCGCCGCGATTTGCCTAGTTGCGGTTGCGACTTCAGGCCAAGCTCAGCCCTTGCAATCGATGCCGGACTCCGGCTCGGCGACATTCGGCGATTGGAGCTTTGCGTGGGAGATGGGCAACGCCAACGACGAAGGTCTGGTGATTCGCAATGTGTCCTGGAAGGGGGTGAGGGTCCTATACAAAGGCAGCCTGTCGGTCATTCGAGTGAAATATCGTGGGAGTGCAAGCAGCATCAATTCAGGCTGCGGGCCCTATCTGGATCGAATCAACAGCGGCAATATTTCCCGCTTCAGCGGCCAGACTACGGATGTCGTATCACGCGCATTCGGATCGGACCTTCTCGAGCTTGCGGTATTTGCTGAGATCGGCGGATACGACCTCTACCAAGCTTGGTACTTCCACAAGTCGGGACGGTTGGAGCCGGTGCTTTACAGTAGCGGCTGGTCGTGCAACGACACCCGGCAAGAGAACAACCATCGCCACCATCCTTATTGGCGTCTGGACTTCGATGTCGAAGGCACCTCCAACCGCGTGGCGCATGCGATGACCGCCAACAACAACATGACTTTTGCTTCGTACAGTCCCGAGAGCGGCTTCACGGTACCCAGCAATGCCAGTGCCATTGTATGGACGGTGACCAGCACCCAATCGGGGAAGCATGTGGAGATCCGTTCGCCATCAAACGAACGCGCCGATCGTGCGGGCAGGCCGTGGTATGGGTTCAGCAGTCGCGATGTCGGTGTGCGCCGGTATCACTCCAACGAGGACGAGGGCTGGGTGTTCAGCACCAACTCCCAACTCGGATACTTCACACCGCCGGAAGTGACGGATGAGCAGGACTCGGTGTTCTGGTCGATCGGACACCTGACACACTTCTGGAGTAGGTCGGATGAGGACAATCCGCACTGGCATTCCACAGGGTGGATCGTCGATGCAAAGTGGTAATCACATTGCTCGTTGACGGTACTTCCGGCCTTCCGGCCATGCCGGGTTAGGCTCCAGAGGTGTGGCGGGCAACTGGGAGGGAGTGATGAACGAATCCATCAATGTCGTCCTGGTGGCATTCGCGCTGACCGTGGCCACTGCCACGCGCGCGGCGGCGCAAGTTGACGCGCCGACGGTGATGATCGAACGTTCGGTCCATTTCCTCGACGTGAAAGGCTCGGACGTGGTCATTCTTCCCGGCGTTTATGTGGTCGAATGGACCGTCGAAGATCAGCTACGACTTCGGTCTCTCGGCTCCCCGTTCATCGCGGCGTTACGGACCAACGCGACGACTCATAACAAAAGAATTGCGAAAGAAACCGCTTTATCGGTCCGCGTCGGTCAGGATGAACATCGCATCTTGATGCTGCTCCCGGACAAGACTGCTCTGGAAGCTGTGGGAGGTTACACTCAACCGAGACGGCGGGAATCTCCGTTGAGGCGGCTGACGCAGGTCCAACTCAATCAGGCGCTCAGGTCTCAACCGCAAATCGCGAACGGGCCTCCACCGCCTGTCCTGGTGAGTCCGCCGCCTAGTCATGCGCTCACAACCCCGCGCGTGATTTTTGAGTGGCGCGGTGGGACCGGGCGGGCTGCTGCCCCGGCTTACTACGAGATATGCGTCACTGTAGCTGGTAGCCCATGCACGAGCGGAGACGCTGTCAATTACCGTTGGGTAGAAGACGCGGATCGAATCACAATACCTATCAGCTCCCCACCTTCCAGCGGAACGCGAATTACCGGAACTCGTTTCGAGGTCCAACTGCGCCCGTTCTTCCAGTCAAAAGCGTTGGAATGGCTTGTGCGAGCTTGCGCACCCGGGGTTGCGAAATCGACGCTCGGCAGTGCTGCGCCCGTGATCTGCACACAATCGGGCCCCCGAGCCCTGTCGTGGACTTTCGCAGCGCCGGTCCTGTCGCCGATATCGCGGTTCGCCTCCCACTTTAGGCCCACGTTCGACTGGTCTGTCGTGCCCGCGGCGGACTCCTACATTTTCTGCATCTCAGCTCCAGGCGTCGCTTGTCCAGTTCAACCCGCCGACACCAGCCAGACACTTGTGATCGCGACCAATCGGTTCACGACCTTCTATACTCCGCCCAGCGACCGAGAGCTGAATCGCTTCTCCGGGCAGACGGTCCACTGGACCGCAGCGGCCTGCGCCGCCTCGATAGGCTGCCTCTACCAGCAGAACGTTCAATCGGTCAGGATCGGGCCGCCTCCTCAACCACCACAAGGATTCGTGAAATCGCCCATAGAGCTGTACTGGGTGGCCGGACGTACGCAAACCCCACCCTCGATGGTCTTCTGTGGCAACTCTGTGAAAGGGTCTACGCCGGGCTGCCTATCGAAGGCGACCGGGCCGAACGGGAACATGCCAGCTTACGAGCGGGTTGAAGTGCGCGGTTGGGTCGTTGACACGCCGTATTTTATTCCTGGCGAAGACGAGTTTGGCTTCAACCTTCTTCTCGACCACGGCTGGACTTCAGACACCCTGTCGGGCGTGACGCCGTACAATACCGCAGACAAAATAAACAAAGCAATCACTGCACACAATGTGATCGCATTCGGCAACGGGGATCAAGGCGGCCCCGCAAGGCTATCGTCGGATGCCAATATTTGGGGCGGGACGCGGGCCATGGTCCTACACATTGAAGTGAATGGTTGGGGGCCGGCCCGAATGAAGTCGAAGCAACCTCCTCGCGACTGGGTTCCTGTGCGCGAAGGTGTCGCTTGGCCATTTGATCCGGAGAACCCGCCCGCGGTGCATCCCGGGCCTCTCGCAAGCGGGGACTACGTTCGGCTGGTTGGCACACTTTGGGAGGATGAACCGCACAAGCTCGACGGAGGAGTCGGTGGTGATGAAGGGAAGGATGCCAAGGGTTGTTGGCGCGGGGGGTCAACGGGTCAAGGAACATTTGGCAGAGGTTATTTTGAGATCCATCCGGTCGACTACATGGCGAAGATTGAACGTGATCCAGCCAATGATCGCGCCGGCGCACTTCATGTGATTGCGATGTGCGGTGATGGCGAGGTCACCCGAGAGCTGGTTCCTCCCGGCCCTCGACCATCGCCAAGCTCAGTCGTCGAGGTCGAAGAACTTGTCGACGATGACTTCACAGTCTGGAGGAGCGTCAAGACCCAGAATCGCGTGACCAAGACATCGGACACCACGGCACAAGTGCACGTCCGCATAGAGACCGGCGGACTTTTCGGCCACGGCGCAAAGTTCAAGGCGATGTATCGAGTGTTCTGGAGGTAGCGGCAACGCGGCTAACACGAGTGTTCTTTTGCCCGGCCCGCCGGGCAGGGATTCGGCTGAATGCAAAGGACTTCTTCCTTTGCGTTCGAGGGTGTCTGCGCCACAGGTTCCGGTTTGGGATTGGAGGTAGCCATGATCGAAATCCGTCAGATCCAGAGCAGCCTGATGCGCGTCGGACACGGAGCGATTCCCGCGACCGTCATTCTGGGGATGGTACACGGCGGCGTTCTACGAGGACGGTCCGCGCCTGGAGCCGCCTCACGAATTACCGGAGTCCGCGCTCGCACCGGCCGGATTGCGTCGGGTGCCTTTGTCGTTGCCTTCGATCTGAGGTAGCAGGAAGCGTTCTATGAAGAGTCCCTGGCTCAACGTTCTCGATCATCGCTTCCCTGACATGCACCTGACGAATTGCCGCCGGCTCGGCGGCTCGTTTGCGTTCTCGTCGCCGCCGCCGCAGGTGCTGCGCGACAGGAGCGCAGGCGACGTCCTCAGGTACTATGTGCACTTCGACGGCCGGATGGCGTGGCTGCGCTATACTCCGCAAGCGCCGCTTCGAGACGTAGTCGGCACGGAGCTGCGGATCCGCGCGCGGCTGGGGCACAGCCCGGCCGCGGGCAGCCCTTTCCGCCCCTACAACGACACTCTCTGCTGGGGCGGCAACTGGGCGCTCGGAGTGCGCACGACGCGAACCGATTCGCGACCGGACAGTATGAACGAGCTGACGGTCACGATGAACGGACACCAGAGAGCCTGGTCCCGATTTCCGGATATAGCGGAAGCTTGGTTCGAGATCGGTTGGAGCTGGCGCGTAAGTGGACAGGCGATTCTGACCTTCAATGGGAACGTGGCGGCCGCGTGGCCCGATCTCGAAACGGGCAACCCGTATGAGCTGTCCCAAATTGGCGTAGGCTCCGGAGTGATCGGGCCTTCCGGTTCGCAGAGGATCAAACTTCTCGGCGACGTGGTGCTGCTCCGGCTCAGCGTTTTGACCCGTGAAAGGTCGGAAAACTTCCTGAATTCGGCATTCCCGATCCGGGGAGTAGACACGGGGCAGATTGCCGCTTGCAGGGATCTCATCGCCCCCGCGCTGCGCGCGCTCATAAGCCTGTTCCGGCATGTGATATCCACCGGCATTGGGCAAGGCGGCGCAAGGACTACCACGTCTGCCCGGTTGCACACAGCTGCGGTCGCCGCAGCCAATTCCCTGGCGCGTTACGCCGATGGAGATGATCGCGCCCTTCCCGATTTTCGAAAGCGATTGATCACCTTTCTGCGGTTACTGCAGGATCTGACATCGGAGCGGCTGCCGGATATCGAGCGGCAGATCCGCCGCATCCTCGACGGCGTCGATGTCACAGGGCCTTGCCGGAACGCGGCCGAGCGGGTCATTGCGGCGCAGCAGGATGATTTTCAACGCCTGCGCTTACTGCTCAACACCGTGAGCGAAGCGGTTCAGGAAACGTTGGGGATCGAGTGGACATGAGTAATTTCGATTTAAACAGCCTTCGCGCGTTCGCCGGGAACGAATTCAACCTGACCGGACCGCTAGCGCATGACGAAGTACACACTCTAGCCGTCGAATGGATGCCGGAGATCCGGTTCCACGAGAAAGAGAACTTCCACTCGATCTCTTATGCGGAGCTGCTCGGCCTCAGGGACAGCGGTGACGCCAATATCGTCTGGCTGAAGACGGTTAGCGCGACCAACCCAGAGATTCCCTCCCGGGAGAAGCCGCCGGTGCTCTTCGAGTCCGAAGAACATAAGGTGGCGCTCGACCCGGCGGGGGCGAGCATCAGCAGTACGTCATATATCTCTAACGTCCATGATCCGGAGGATCCCGTGTCCGATTTCGACCGGCTGGACCGGGACCCATGGGACTTGGCGAAGTTCTATTTCGGTTCGAGGAACATAAGTAACGGCGTCAAGTTGCCGCGCATTGACCCGGTGACGGCGACGGCGGAGTACCGCGACCTGCGATCGTATTTCAAGTTGCGCGCCCAAGCGGAGAGCGACGGTAATCTGCCGGCTGATCAATACGGTATCCTTGACGCGGTGCTCGGTCCAGTCATGTTCAATCTGGCTGAACCTGAAGATGCGGGGAGGAGGGCGGCGCAGCTCCAGCGGCTTATCGACTTAGTGGACTTTGCCGATCAGGCGGATCGTCACGAGAGCGGCGCGGAGCGCAGGGAAGCCGCCGTTCTGAGCGAACTCGTCGCCGATAAAGTCATTACGCGCGGCCAATGGACGGTGCTGAGGAATTTCGGACTGCTCGAGTATTTCTTCGTGTTTGCCTACAATGACATGGGCGAACACCATAAGGAGCAGCCATGGATCCGTTTATTCGACCATGAAGGCGACGTTGAGGGATTCGGGGTGATGTTCGATCGCAAGGACGTCGCGCAAGTTGATCAGGAACAGGATCGCCTCGATTATCTCCTGCACAAGCTGCGGCCTAAATACTTCCTGTCCTCCGCGCACGGGCATTGGCAAGGCTTGGACCAGTACCGGGAACCCGGCCATCCTCAAGAGGGCCTGCCTAGCTGCCGGGGCGTTGATGATCCCCAGCTCACGCTTGAAGAAATTAAGAACAGTCTGACGGTGTGGGTCATGGCGGGAAGCCACGCGACTTACCTTTGTCCCGGCGAATATCAGAATTTTGATTCGGTGGATGAGGTTGTGAAGGGCGGGAGCCCCCTTGCCGCGATGCTCGCCTTCCCCGCATATGCCGTTCCTGTGGCGATCGTGACGTCGCTGCTGGAACATTTCCTCGAACCGGAAGAAGAGACGTCAGACAACGGCGTGCATACGGTGCCGCCCCGGCTGGCAGGACAGCCGGGGACAGGTCCGGCGCCGGTTGCTTCACGCGTCCTGACTACGCCGCTATCGAAAGACCGGAATATCTATCAGGAGAGCTGGTGGCATCGCGACGGCTTGGAGCTCGATATCACGTTTGCGGAGAGGGTGTTCCCCGGGACCTGGGGCTTCGGTCCCGCGCTGTCGTTTTCCAAGGCCACCCTGTTTGCGACCATTTTGGCGGAACAGGTGTTCGGCGAATAGGAAAGTTTCATCAGGGCGGCATCAATGGATTGCGAGAGGTGAGCATGGTCTATGTGAACAGGCTCATGATCCAGCAGGTGCTCGCCGAGCCAGAATGGGCTGGCCGTCTGACGCCGGTGGACCTGCGAGCGCTCTCGCCACTCAAGTGGCAGCACATCAACCCTTACGGTACCTTCACACTGAACATGAGTGAACGGCTGCCCCTGGCCTGAACGCTACTTTGCCGAAATTTCGGCCTTCGCTTCGCTAGGTTAAGGCCGCGTAGACACTTCCGAGCGTTATTTTGCTGCCCTTGACCAAACGTGCACACTACTCGCGAACCAACCATCCATCGGCGCCGTATACGAGTCTGGCATTCCGCGCCTCAAGCTCAAGGGAATGCGCCGCTTTCCGGTTCTGGGTTTCGAGAACTACCTGATCTTCTACCTTCCACGACCGAGCGGGATCGATGTGATCCGCGTCCTGCACGGAGCCAGAGACATCAGGAAAGTCTTCCGAGACGAAGAAAACTGAACTGAATCAACTCAAAGTCCAGCCAGCCACTCCGGATCGATGCGGACCAGTTCGTTGTGCTGATTCCGATAGGTCGCGTCGGCGCGGACGCCGAAACGCGTGTAGTACAACACAACGGTCTTGTCTTTTGCCTCGCACAGGAACGGATAGTCGCCCCGGCTCCCGGCTTTGTCGGCCTCACGCAGCGGCGCCACCAGCTTTGGCTTGGTCCATGTCTTCCCGTCGTCGCGCGAAATGGCCGCGTACAGATATTGACGGTAATGGCCGGTTATGCCGTTGGGGTAGCTGGCAATGTCGTTCCAGCAGAAGATCAGGCGGCCGTCCTTCAATCGAAGGAAAGCGCCGGGCGAGTCCGGCGCCATGAAGCGGGAGGCCACAGGAGGCGTCCAGGTCTTCCCCCCGTCGCGCGAGAACGTCTCCCAGAAGCGCAGCGTCTGGGTTCGGATGATCATCCACACCCGGCCGTCCCGCAATTCGACCATGACCGGTTCGATGGCGCCCGGGTGGGCGACCTGCGGGCCGAGCGGCACCTGAATGTTGTCCTGGGCGACATGCCACGTTTCGCCCTGGTCATCGGAGAAGAAAGTGACCGTACGGAACTCAAACTGGCCGGCCGCCTCGACGAAGTGATCGCTCATGTAGGAGAGCACGGCAAGCAAGCGTCCGCTCTTCAGTTGAATGATCGAGTTGATGGCGCCGGTGTAGCCGTGACCGAAGTCGACGCGTTTGGGCTGGGTCCACGTTTTGCCGCCATCGGGCGAAGCACAGTGCATGAGTTCGGAGTGGCCGACCTGGCGTTCGTTGCGTTTCGGAATAGAGAAGTAACGGACGTTGAACGCGTGGATCCAGCCCTTCCGGTCGACCATCGAATAGACCGGGTGCACCAGCGACCCTTTTCCCGCCGGGTACGAGAATGCACGCTGCGGCCGGCTCCACGTTCGTCCGCTGTCCGCCGACGTCCGCAGAT
>JBJXGR010000220.1:0-47309 GCA_046160045.1 Bryobacteraceae bacterium | reverse complement strand
TACGCCGGCCTCAATTGCTTTGAGCCCGGCCAGGAGCACCGGGCCCATACACACCCGGATCAGGACAAGATGTACGTTGTCCTCGAAGGCGAAGGCGAGGTGGAAGTCGGAACCGAGAAGTCGGCGGTTGCACCGGGCGACCTAATCATCGCCCCTGCCGGTGTCCCGCACGGAATCCGCAACTCCAGTTCCGGGCGCCTGATTGTCCTGGTGGTGTTCGCACCGCCTCCGGCCGCCAAATGACCTCCCGAAGAGACATCCTGAAATCGTTGGGCGCGGCATCGATCCTCCATGGCTGCCGGCAGGAAAAGAAACGGCCGAACATCGTCTTTTTCCTGGCGGATGATGTCGGGTGGTCCGATTTGGGGGTGTACGGCAACCGCTATCACGAGACACCAAACCTTGATTCGCTTGCCGCAAAAGGGATGAAGTTCGACCACGCCTACGCGGCGGCTCCGGTCTGCTCACCAACGCGCGCCAGCATCATGACCGGGCGGCATCCGGCGCGGATGCGCCTCACCAACTGGCTGCCGGGCCCACACCAGTTTCCGCAGTCGCAGCTTCTGCCGCCGCAGAACCTCCGGCGCCATCTGCCCAGAACGTACGTGACGATCGCGGAGGTCCTGAAAAAGGCCGGCTATGCGACCGCGCACATCGGCAAGTGGCACCTCGGCGGTCCCGGCCACCTGCCGGAGCAGCAGGGCTTCGACTACAACTTCGCCGGCGGCGAATGGGGAGCGCCCAAGAGCTACTTTTACCCTGGGTGGGAAAACCAGCCGGCGATCGCCGGCAAGGGCGGAGATTACCTGAACGACCGGCTCACCGCGGAAGCGCTGCAGTGGCTCGACCGGCAGCGCGGCGCTGCCTTCTTCCTGAATTTCTGGTTTTACGACGCACACATACCGCTGGAAGCCAAACGCGATGCCGTCGAACGCTTCGCATCAAAACGCCTGCAGGATCTCGGTACGCGAAACGCCACCTATGCGGCTATGTTGTCGGCGATCGACCAGACAGTAGGCCGCGTGATGAGCAAACTCCGCGACATCGGCGCCGCGGATAACACCATCATCGTGTTCACTTCCGACAACGGAGGGCTGCATGTTCCGGAGTGGCATTGCACCACGCCCACGACCAATACGCCGTTGAAGGCCGGGAAGGGGTTTCTGTACGAGGGAGGCATACGTGTGCCGCTGCTGGTCTCCTGGCCGGGAGTCGCGCGGCCTGGAGCGACCTCTGAGGTTCCGGTGATGAGCACCGACTTTTACGCATCGTTTGGCGAAGCGGTCGAAAGCGCGGAACGAATGCCCAAGGATAGCCAGAGCCTGGTCCCCCTGTTGCGCGGCGGAACCCAATCGAAGCGCGAGGCGCTCTACTGGCATTACCCGCACTACAGCAATCAGGGCGGCCGGCCCGGCGGCGCGGTTCGAAGGGGACCCTACAAGCTGATTCGCACGTACGAGGATCAGCGTTCCGAACTCTACAATCTCCGCCAGGACCCGGGCGAAAGCCTGGACATGGCTTCCCAGATGGCAGAACTGACCTCGGAAATGGTTTCGCGTCTTAACAACTGGCTCAATGAGGTGCGCGCGCCGCTGGCGGCGCATAACCCGGCGTACGATCCAAACGCCGACATGCGCCACGGGTGGCAGCGCGACTGCCCCACCTGAACTACTTCAGTTGGATAATTCTCTTGCGAACCGCGTAGAGAACGATTTCCGCCGTGCTGTGCAAGTCCAGCTTGTCCATGATCCGTGCGCGATGCGTTTCCACCGTGGTGGGGCTGACGAACAGGGACGCCGCGACCTCTTTGTTCGATTTCCCCTCGGCGATCAGTTGCAGAACTTCACGTTCGCGAGGCGTCAGGAGTTCGTAGGTGTCCGACACCGCTTCATCGCGAAGCCGCTGCATGCTGTCGCCCACCAACAGGCGCGCAATCTTCGGGCTGAAGAAGGGGAGCCCCGAATTAACACTGCGCACGGCGTTGATCAGATCGTCTTCGGCGGAATCCTTGAGCAGATAGCCACGCGCGCCCGCTCGAAGCACCTGCACGATGTAGTTCTCGTCCGAGTACATGCTGAGGATCAGCACGTTGATCCGGGGGTTTTTGGTGACGATCTGGCGCGTGGCCTCCATGCCGTTCATCTGCGGCATCGCGATATCCATCACCACGATGTCGGGCTGCAAGGCGCTGGCCAGATCCACCGCCTCGCGCCCGTCGGCCGCTTCGCCGACGACCTCTAGATCCGGTTGCTCTTCCAGGATGCGGCGCAAGCCGCTTCTCAATACCTTATGGTCATCCGCAATCAGAATTCGCATGGTCTGCTTCCTGCCGTCACGACTTCAATCCGGCCGTAGCCGTTTCGCGTTTGGCCAACGGGATGGTCACCGCGATCTTGGCCCCGCTCCCCGGCGCCGAAACGATCTTCAGCACGCCGTTCATCTCTTCAATCCGTTCCTGAATCCCGATCATGCCCAGCCCCCGAGGGCGGTTCGACGGATCGAATCCCTTGCCGTCGTCTTCAATGCGCAGCACGTAGGTGTCTTCGTTGGACGTCAGGTGGATCTGTGCGCTGCGCGCCTCGGCATGGCGCGCGCAGTTGGTGAGGGCTTCCTGCACGATCCGGTACAGGCTGGTTTTGTGCGAGTCGGGCAGCGTGTCGGCGCTGCCGTCGTCGGTCAGGCTGACCCGAATGCCGGTGTTTTCGGAGAACTGCTTCGCGTACCAACTGAGAGCCGCGCTGAGGCCGATATCGTCCAACATGGACGGCCGCAGCAGCATCGACAGACGGCGGATGATCTCGAGCGTCTCTTCGGCTCCCTGCCGCGCCCGCCGCAGCCTCTCGGCAATCTCGTGTTGGGAAGGGTCGAGTTTCTGCTCCGCTCGCGAGACGTCGATCTTCAACGCCGTCAAAGTCTGCCCGACCTGGTCGTGGAGTTCCCGGGACAGCGCCTGGCGCTCGAGTTCCTGCGCTTCCACCAGGCGCGCGGACAGGCGCTTGAGATCACGCTGCGCGGCCAACACCTGCTGGTGTTCTTCCTCGTATAGTCTTTCCAGGCGGGCGGTCAATCCGATCACGAGAACCGCAACCGCGATGGCCGTGTAGACGGACACCCACAGATAGGTGAACGGCTGGATTTGCAGACCCATGGCCGTCACCAGCGCGAGCATGCATCCCAGGCCGACGAGAATCGTGTCCATTCTGCGCGGCCGCCAGTTCTTCTTCGTCATCGTTCCGGATTCAGTATAGCGTCCTCATCCCAGCGCGACTGACTCGCCAATCCGATGTAATTTCAGAAAATTGGTCGTTCCCGGCCGGCCGATGGGCTGTCCCGCCACAAACACGACGCTGTCGCCGGGGCGGAGCAGGCCGCGGTCGAGCAGGATACGGTCGGCGAGCGCTACCATCTCGTCGGTCGAGAACACGGCCTCGGCCAAGATCGGAGTCACTCCGTAATGCACCGACAGTTGCCGCGCCACACTCTCCCGAGGCGTTATCGCGTAGATGCGGTCCGCGGGATGAAATCGCGAAATCTGCCGCGCCGAAGACCCGCCGCTCGTGAACACGACCACGGCGCACATGTTTGGGTCCGCCGCGGCGTCGTGAGCGGCCTGCGCGATAATCTCGGCGTGCGAAGGATTCACCAGATGCAACGTGGCCGAATTCCCCGCCGGGCAGGACCGTTCCGCCTCCGCCGCGATTTTTGCCATCATCCGCACCGCCTCCACCGGATGTTTGCCGATGGAGGTCTCGGCGGACAGCATCACCGCGTCGGTGCCGTCGTAGATCGCATTGGCGACATCGCTGACTTCGGCGCGGGTGGGTGAAGGGTTGTCGATCATCGACTCCAGCATCTGCGTCGCCGTAATCACGAAGCAGGAGCGCTGCCGAGCCTGCCGGATGACCGTCTTCTGGATGTGAGGCACCTTCTCGAGCGCCATTTCGACGCCCAGGTCGCCCCGCGCCACCATCACGCCATCGGCTTCTTCGAGAATCGCGTCCAGATTGTCCCAGGCCTCCGGTTTCTCGATCTTGGCCACCACCGGAATCCGCGGGCCCTCCAGATGAGCGCGCAACCTCCGCACGTCTTCCGGCTTGCGCACGAACGACAGCGCCACGATATCGACGCCCTGATCGACACCAAAATGAAGGTCGCGGATATCTTTATCCGTCAGGGACTCGGCGGAAACGGCGACGCCTGGAAGGTTGATGCCTTTGTTGTCACCAACCGGTCCGCCTGAAACCACTTCGAAGCGCACCCTGACTCCGTCCGAGTGGATTGCCCTCAATTGAACGGCACCATCGGCGAGCAAGACCCGATCGCCCGCCCGCACATCGCGCGCGAAACCGGCGTAGCCGGTGGAAGCGACGGCTGCATTCCCGACTACAGGCTCGGTGGTGATGGTGAATTCCGCGCCGTCCGCCAATTCCGCACGGCCGGCTTCAAACCTGCCCAATCGGATCTTCGGTCCCTGCAAATCGAGCAGAATCCCCACGTGCCTGCCGCACTGGGCCGACACCTGTCTCACCATCTGAACACGCCTGGTATGCTCTTCCTGGGTTCCGTGCGACGCATTCAGCCGCACCACGTCCAAACCCGCTTCCAACATCAGCCGTAGCACTTCCGGCGAGTCGCTCGACGGCCCCAGCGTCGCGACGATTTTCGTATTCGGCATAATATGAAGACTGTCCTCTCAATTCTGACATCATGCCCCTTCTTCACGTCGCCATTCTTGCCATAGTGCAAGGCCTGACGGAATTCCTGCCGATCTCCAGTTCGGCCCATCTCGCTCTGGCCCCGTGGCTGTTGGGGTGGAAAGACCAGGGGCTCACGTTTGATATTGCGTTGCACCTGGGAACGCTTCTCGCCGTGGGCGTCTACTTCTTCAAGCCATGGATTCAGGTGATTGCCCAGGGGTTCGGCTTCAACTGGGGACAGGATGCGCAGTTGAAACAGAATCGCATGCTGCTCTGGTACCTGGCGGCGGGATCTTTACCGGTGGGTATCGCGGGATTCCTTCTCAAAGACCAAGCAGAGACGTGGAGGAATCCTTTCCTGATCGGCGGGATGCTGATCGGCGTCGGCCTCCTGATGGCGTTAGCGGAGAACCTCACTCGCGCCCGGCGCGGCCTGGACGAGGTCCGGTGGTGGGACGCCATGGTGATCGGGGTTGCCCAGGCACTGGCGATCGTACCTGGCACGTCGCGCAGCGGCATCACGATTACCGCGGCACTGTTCCGGGACATGGACCGGCCCTCGGCCGCGCGTTTCTCGTTCCTGCTGTCGACGCCGGCCATCGCCGGCGCGGCGGCCAAGGCACTGCACGATCTGATGAAAGCGGGCGGCGTCCCGCCGGACATGTGGACCCCGTTCCTCCTCGGCATCGCCCTCAGCGCCCTTACCGGCTGGCTGGTCATCCGCTTGTTCCTTCGCTACCTGCAGCACCACACGCTGCGCTTCTTCATCTCTTACCGCATTATTTTTGGCATAATAGTGATCGCTCTGGCTTTCTTCCGTCGGCCAGCGGAATGAAGTTGCTCAGTCCGACACCGTACAAACGGCTCAATGAGGCGGTCGGAGTGGTGTTGCTCGCGATCGCCGCGACCTTCTGGTTGAGCCTGTTGACGTACGACCCTCGGGACCCTTCGTGGAACACCGCCGCGGGCGGCATGCGGGCGCAGAATCTCATCGGCATCATCGGTTCGTACGTGGCAGACCTGTTGCTGCAATCGCTCGGGCTCGCGGCCTTCCTGCTTCCGGTTATCACTCTCCATCTGGCTTGGAAATGGCTTCGCTCGGAGGCCTTCGACGCCCCCTGGGCTAAGATCGCCGGCGGCCTGCTGGCCACTGTGAGCGCTTCCGGCGCGATGTCGCTGGCACCCCTGCCCATGCTGTTCGGCGGAGCGATTCACGCGGGCGGCGTGTTCGGAATCCTCGTCTCGTCGGCGATGAAAGACATGTTCAATGTCACCGGGAGCGCCATCATCCTGGCGACGGCCCTTGTCGTTTCGCTCTACCTCATTTCGACCTTCAGCATGGCCAGGGTATCCATCTGGTTCGCCTGGCCACTCTCCGTGATCCGCGGCCTCGGCGAGGGCTGGGACGGATGGATGAAGTCCTTCATGCGACCGAAGAAGGATAAGTCGAAGCCGCGGCATTCTCCTGAATCGGCTCCTTCGGCGGCGATGTTGCGCGAGGGACCAATCCCTGGAGTGGTCAAGGAAGAGCTGGACAAATCTGTCGACGATATCCCCATCGTCCCGTTGGAAGACCCTCTGCCGGGCGAGGATTCGCCTCCGTGGGAGCCGGAACGGGAACCTGAACCCGCCGCGCCCACGCGCTCCAAGGCTCAACGGCCGCAGATCAGAGCCTATCGAATGCCGTCAACCACCCTGCTCAATGAGCCTTCCGGACGAAATCCGTACGACGAGATCGAGCTCAAAGAGACGGCCGCCCGGGTGAAATCGAAGTTCGACGAATTCAACGTCCGCGGAAACGTGGTGCAGATCAACCCCGGCCCTGTCGTCACGACGTTCGAGTTCAAGCCCGACGCGGGCATGAAATACTCCCGCATTATCACTCTCAGCGAAGACATGTGCCTCGGTCTGCAGGCCGAGTCCATCAGGGTCGAGCGCATCCCGGGCAAACCCACCGTCGGCATCGAGGTGCCGAACACCAAGCGCGAAGTGATCAGCCTCCGCCAGGTGCTGGAATCGGACGAATTCCGCAACTCGACGTCGAAGATGACGATCTCGCTCGGCAAGGACATCAATGGCCGGATGAAGGTGACCGCGCTCGAATCGATGCCGCACCTGCTCATCGCCGGATCCACCGGCGCGGGCAAGAGCGTGATGATCAACTCCATGATCATGTCGGTGCTGTACAAGTCGACTCCCGACCAGGTGCGCATGATCATGGTGGATCCGAAGCGCCTCGAACTCGGCTTGTACGAGGGAATTCCCCATCTGCTGACTCCGGTGATCACGGATCCCAAGAAAGCCACAAACGCCCTTCGCAACGCCGTACTCGAAATGGAGCGGCGGCTGCGCCTGCTGGCCGAACACGGCGTGCGCAACATCGACCAGTTCAACAAGAAACTGCAGGAGATGAAGGATGAGCCGCTGGAACTATTCCCGGAGGGCGAGACGCCGGCGCCGGAGGATCTCAAACCGCTTCCGTATATTCTCATCCTGATCGACGAATTGGCCGACCTGATGATGCTGGAGGGCCACAACGTCGAGGAATCGGTGACGCGACTGGCGCAGATGGCGCGGGCGGTGGGAATGCACCTGGTGCTGGCCACCCAGCGGCCGAGCGTCGACGTGATCACCGGCCTCATCAAAGCGAACTTCCCGGCGCGCATCAGCTTCCGGGTGGCGACGCGCGTGGACTCGCGCACGATTCTCGACCGGCAGGGCGCCGAGCACCTGTTGGGCAAAGGCGACATGCTCTTCCTGCCGCCCGGTTCGTCGCAACTGATCCGCGTGCACGGGGCCTTTGTCACCGAGAACGAGATCAACAAGGTGGTCGGGTTCTGGAAGAGCCAGGGTGTCCCCGACTACGATCAGTCCTTCCTCATCGCGCCTCCCTCGGAAGATGACGCCGGGGAGCCGGAGTCCATCGACGAGGCGGACGATCCGATGTACGAGGAGGCGGTGCGGGTGGTGCTGGAGCAGGGGAAAGCCTCGACCTCCACGCTGCAGCGGCGGCTGCGTTTGGGCTATGGCCGCGCGGCCCGGATTCTCGACATGATGCAGCGCGACGGCATCATTGGCCCGCCGGACGGCAGCAAACCTCGTGAAGTGCTGAAGCGGCCGGACTGGCTGCGCGAAGTGGAAGATACGATTCGCTGAGGGAATACTTTCATCCAGTAGGACGAGGTTCCCACGCGCCGCCAGCTAGCCTTGCGGCCGCCCAAAATGGTATATACACTTGTATTGACCATTGCGGTTCCAATGGGACGCAGACAAGGATCGCGCCAACCTCGGCAAGCATGGCGTCGATTTTGCCACCGCCGCTCTTGTGTTCGCGGACCCGCACATAGTGCTCGGAGAAGACCGAACCGGCGGCGATGGCGAACAACGCTGGCACGCCTTGGGCCTGGCAGGTGGCTTGGCGCCGCTCCTCATCGTCGTTCATGTTTATCGGGAGGCAAACGATGGCGAAGAAATTATCCGCATCATCTCGGCCAGAAAGGCCAGTGAACGTGAAAGCCGAGCATATTTTCAGTAAACCGCTCACGAAGAAACAGCGATCCACCCTGAGCCGCTTGGCCAAGAAGCGGGATTCAGAGATTGATTTTTCGGACGTGCCACCGCTGACAGACGAACAATTGGCCCAGATGGTCCCGTTCCGGCTGCGGTCGAAAACGACGCTGATCTCGTTTCGTGTCCAGAACGACGTCCTTGCCTGGCTGAAGTCGAAAGGGCCGGGTCACCTGAGCCGGATTAACTTGATTCTGGCTAATGTGATGGACGCCGAACAGCGTCTCAGGGAGGGATGACGGCAGTCAGAGCCGGTCGGGGACCGGCGCCACTGGGGTCAGTAGGTCACCCAGCCGCCGTCGACGTTGATGATCTGACCCGTCAGGCCGTCGCTCAAGGGGCATGAAAGAAACACGCACGCCTTCGCAACGTCGATCGGCATCAGGCGGCGCTTCAGGCTCTGGTTCTCCACGATGACCCGGATCTGCTCTTCCGTGACGAAGCGCTTCTCCGATTCGGTCCTGATCGCGCCGGGCGTGATGCAGTTGACATAAATGAGATCAGACCCGAGTTCGCGGGCCAGCGTGCGGGTGAAACCCACGACACCGCCCTTGGAGGCGACATAGTGCGAGAGGTTCTTCGAACCCATGAAGAACGTGATGGACGAGATGTTGACGATGCGGCCCCCTCCGCGTTTGAGCATCAACGGGACGGCGAGCTTGCAGGTATGAAACATGCTCTTGAGGTTCACATCCTGCATCTCGTCCCACTCGGCTTCGGTCATTTCAAGAAACGTGCGGCGAGGGTAGATGCCGGCGTTGTTGATGAGGATGTCGACGCCGCCGTAGAGGGCCACGGCTTCGCCGACAACCGCGGCCAGGGCCTTCGCGTCGCGGACGTCGGCGGTTCCGGCCATAGCGGTTCCCCCCGAGTTCCGGATGCGGGCCGCGACCGATTCCACACCGGGGGAATCCCGGTCGATCGCGACGACCGATGCGCCCTCCTGGGCAAACAGCTCCGCGGTGGCTTCGCCGATTCCGGTGGCGGCGCCGGTGACAATGGCAACTTTGTCTTTGAGTAGAGGCATGGGTGGATTGCGACCTGACCATATCGAGATCGTGGGACGGTTGTCAAGGGTTCGAGTATGCTGTATGGGATGCCACAAGTCGTCTACGATCACAGCCAGATCGATTTCTTGAAGCCAGGCAAACATCACTATCAGGTCGCATTCGGGTACGACGGAAGTTGGGGCTTTGCGCTGGTGCCGTTGACCGTGATCAACGGGTACCGAAAACCGGCGCCGGGACATCATGCGGGCCCCGGTGTGTACATCAACGGAGGGAACCACGGCAACGAATATGAAGGGCAGGTTTCGGTCAAGCGACTGTGCCGGGATCTCGATCCGGAGAAGATCTGCGGGCGGGTGATCCTGATCCCGCAATTGAACCAGCCGGCGTGCGTGGCGGGAACGCGCGAGTCACCCCTCGACCGGGTCAATATGAACCGGGCATTCCCGGGCAACGCACGCGGCTCGATTACGTACCGCATCGCGAACTTCGTCAAGACGCGCGTGTTTCCGCAGGTGAAAGTGGTGATCGATATCCACTCCGGCGGCAAGGAGGGAGCGTTCGCCATGTGCACGTCCTTCCATCCGATCCCCGACCCGGCGCAGCAGGCCGAGACCGCGTTCGTCGCGAAGCTGTTCGACACACCGGTGGTGATGATCTACTCCCGCTCGCTGCACTCCGGCCTGCTGCCGGACGAGGCGGAAGACGAAGGCAAGGTCACCGTGGGAAGCGAATTCGGAGCGGGGGAAACGACCAACATACAAGGCGTGAAGCACGGCTACGAAGGCTGTCTGAACGTGCTGCGGCACTACGGGCACCTGGAAGGCGAGATTGTCAGGGTGGATCCGTCGCGGCCGCATCCGCCGCGGCTCGTTGCCGCCCCGGACTTGAAGGACTACATCCCGTGCCCCTGCGACGGCATCTGGGAGCCAACCGTACCGCTCGGGTCCGATGTGAAGCACGGCGACCTGCTGGGTCGGATTCACGACTTCGACGACCACACGACGGAACCGGTGGAGATCCACGCCCACCGCGACGGAGTCCTGATGATGGAGTACCTGGGAGCCGTGGTGAAGAAGGGCGCCACCCTGTTCGTCGTCGGCCAGGAGTTGGAGTTGTGAAGATCACGTCCGTCGACGCGATGGTGCTGAAGTCCGAGGGGCTGTACCGCAGCCCGGAGGGAAGCGAGGAGCCGCCAGGCGCCACCTACATGGGTCTGGTCCGCGTGACCACGGACGCGGGGATCACGGGATATTCCGACGTGGAAACCTCGGCGTTCGTGGCCAAGGCCGCGATCGAAGCGCCGAGGTGGAGTGAGCCGGGCATGGAATGCTTCGACGGCCTGGCCTCGTTGGTGGTCGGTGAGAACCCGCTGGAAGTCGAGCGCCTGTGGTACCGGATGTGGCGCGGCAGCGTGTACTACGGGCGGCGCGGCGTGGCGATCCAGGCCATTTCAGCCATCGATATCGCGCTGTGGGACATCCTGGGCAAGTTCTATAAGCAGCCGATTCATGTCCTGATGGGCGGCAACAGTTGCCGCAAGGTGCGCGCCTACGCGAGCACGCTGTTCCGGCCGACGCCCGAGGCGATGCGGGAAGCGGCCAAGCGCTATCTGGACGAGGGATTCACGGCCATCAAGTTCGGCTGGGGCGTCTTCGGGCGCGACCACGACAACGACGTCCGCCTGGTGGAGGCGGCGCGCGACACTATTGGCAGCCGAGTGGACCTGCTGATCGACACGGGATGGTTCGTGGAGCGGACGCCGAAGCAGGCGGTGCAGGTGGTGCGCAGTCTGGAGCCTTTCCGGCCGTTCTTCATCGAAGAACTGCTGCACCCGGAAGACTACGACGGATATGCGCGTGTGGCCGATTCGGTGGATACCCAGATCGCCTGCGGCGAGCAGGAGGGCACGGAATGGGGGTTCCATGAGTTGATTCATCGCGGGAAAGTGGACATCCTGCAGCCCGACCTGTCACGCTGCGGCGGATTCACGACGGCGCGCAAGATCGTGCACATGGCCGAGATGGCCAATCGCCTGGTGATTCCCCACTCCTGGTCGTCGGACCTGTTGACGGCCGCGTCGCTGCACCTGAACGCGTTCCAGCGGCGTCCGGTGTTCGTGGAGTTCAACACCTCGCAAGGCCCGTTGAGCCGTGCGATGGTGCGCGAGCCCCTACGGCTCGAAGATGGCTATGTCGCCGTGCCGCAAGGGCCGGGATTGGGAGTGGACGTGAATGAAGACACCATCGCCCGTTACCGCATCGCCTGAGGCCGTGGCCTCGGGAGCCTCCTGGCGGGCGTGGGGCCTGGTGGGCCTGCTGTGGGTCGCGTTCCTGATCAACTACATCGACCGGCAGGTGGTGTTTTCCATCTTCCCGGTGCTGCGGCGGGATCTCGGATTCACCAGCGAGCAACTCGGGCTGATCGGGACGATTTTCATTTGGGTGTACTCGCTGTGCAACCCGCTGGTGGGGCGGCTGGCGGATGTGTTCTCGAGGCAGAAGCTGATCGTCGCCAGCCTCGTCCTGTGGAGCTTCGCCACGTTGGGCACGGGCTTCAGTTACAGCGTGGGCGCGTTCCTGATGTGGCGCGCGGTGATGGGCGTGACCGAGGCGATGTACATCCCTCCGGCGATGGCCATCATCGGCACGCTGCACTCGGGCGCGACGCGGTCGCTGGCGCTGGCGCTGCACGGCACGGCGCAGTTCAGCGGCATCGTGGTGGGGAGTTGGTTCGGCGGGTGGATGGCGGATCGGACGGGCTGGCGCTCGGCCTTCTTCATTCTGGCGGGCGTCGGCTTGCTGTACGCTCCGGTGCTGATCGCCGTTCTCCGCGGGTCGGCAAGCCAGATGCACATGCCGGGCAGGTCGACGCCGGCGCCGGTGTCGGTCCTGTTGCGGAGCAGGACGTGGTTCGCGCTGGCGTTCGCCTTCTTCTCGTTCTGCATCATGCTGTGGATGATCTATGCGTGGCTGCCCAACCACGTGTACGAAAAGATGGGGCTCTCCATGGCGGAGGCCGGGCTGACCGCCTCGTTCTGGGTGCAGATCAGCAACGTGATCGGCAACCTGACGGGCGGATTCCTGGGAGACCGGTTGTCGCGCCGGGTGCCTTCGGCGCGGTTCATCATCATCTGCATCGGCCTGACTCTCTGCGCGCCCTTCGCCTGGCTGACCATGGCGACGGCGTCGCTGGCCACGCTCAAGGTGACGGCGTCCTGCTTCGGCCTGTTTGCCGGCTTTATGTCCGGCAACGTGTTCGCCGCGTGCTGCGATGTGATGCCGGTGAACGCCTACGGGCTGTCCATCGGCACGCTGAACATGGTGGGCGGCATTTCCGGAGGCGCGGCCATCTTCGTCGCCGGCCGGTTCAAGGATACGGTGGGCATCCACGGCTTAATGGGCTGGGCCGCGGCCCTGGCAATCGTGTCCGCCATCCTGCTGGCGTTCACGGTGTGGCGGCGTTTTGATCAGGACTATTGTTCCCCGAAAGTCATTTCTACATGAAGATCACAGAGATTGTTGCTCGTCCTCATACGGTCACCGTCAACCCGGCGATTGCCATCCGCAGTTCGCTGGGCCATCACCGCATCTCCCGGTACGTGCTGGTCACCGTGAAGCTCGAGGGAGGTCATACCGGCATCGGCGAAGCGACCGTGATGCCGGTGTGGAGCGGCGAGACGCAGGAGAGCGCGCTCTCCAATATTCAGACCATCCTGGCGCCGGCCCTGGCCGGCACGGACGCTCGCGACATCACCGCCGCGCTCGCCACCATGGACAGGATCCTCTACAACCACTGGTTCACCAAAGCGGCGATCGAGATGGCGTTGTATGACGCCGTTGCCCGGAGCCTGGGCGTGCCTGTGTGGCAACTGTTCGGCGGCCGGCGGCGCGATCCGGGGATCTGGCTCAAGATGTCGATCGGTGCGTTTCCACCGGACGACGCCGCCCGGATCGCCGTGAACGCGAAGTCGCAGGGGCTGAGGGGATGTAAGGTGAAGGTGGGCACGGACGTACGCTCGGACCTCGATCGGGTGGGCGCGGTGCGCGACGCGGTTGGCCCCGACTTTCGTGTCGGCGTGGATTCAAATGGCGGCTGGACGGAGGCGGAGACGGTAGCGGCGCTGGCGGGCCTGGAACGGCTGAACGTCAACATGATCGAGCAGCCTCTGTCGCGAGGCGGCAACGAGTTCCTCGCCTGCGCGCGGATCCGGCAGCGGACGCACATCCCGATCATGCTCGACGAGTCGATCTTCACGATCGAGGAAGCGATGGAGGCCATCCGCTGGGATGCCTGCGACATCATCAGCATTTATCCGGGAAAGAACGGCGGCATGTATCGCTCGACGCAGATCGCCAAGATGGCGGAAGCGGCCGGGATGGAGTGCGTGATCGGCAGCAATCTGGAATGGGATATCGCGAGTTCGGCGATGTTGCAGGTGGCGGTCTCGATCCCGAACCTGTCGGAGAGGGTGGATCACGATATCATCGGGCCGCTCTACCAGGAACCGGTGACGGATCCTCCCTTGCGGATCGCGGACGGCAGGTCGTGGGTTCCGGAGGGTCCGGGGTTGGGGCTGGCGTTGAAGGCGCTTGAAGGTTAGTTGGGCAACGGGCCGCCGAAGCGCCGGGCGACGAAAAACGTCGCCCGGCGCCACGTTTCAGGCTGGGCGCTTCAGATAGCGGTTGAACCAGTCGATGGTTCGATTCCATGCGTCGCAGGCCCCCGTCCGGTTGTAGTTGGGACTCGTGTCGTTGTGGAAGGCGTGTCCGGCGCCGTCATAGACATGCAGGCCGAACGTCTTTCGCCTTTCGAGAAAAGCGGTCAACACGGGTGGCAGACGCCCGGTGAGGTTGCGATCGGCTTCGCCATAGATCAGCAGGAGCGCTGCGTTCAGGGTGTTGAACTGATCCACAGGCGGTACAGGGTTGCCGTAGAAGACGACGGCCGCCTTCAGTTCCTCGGTTCCCGCGGCGAACCTGGCGGCATCACCGCCGCCGGAGCAGAAACCGAGACAGCCGATAGAGTCCCATTGCGTCTGCGGCTGGCGTTTTAGGAATCCGAGCGAAGCGTAGATGTCTTCGATCCTCGTTTGCGGGGTGGTCCGGTTAAAGGCCGCGCTTTGTTGGGCCGCATCCGGAAACTGATCGGTGCCGCCCTGACTCGACAGCATGTCCACACCGAGGCCGACAAATCCGGCGCGGGCCACGCGGCGCGTCACGTCCTTGATATGCTCCACCAGGCCGCGATTCTCGTGCAACACGAGGACGCCAGGATAGGTCTGAGGTGTCTGCGACCTGGGCCAGGCCAGATAACCGAAGACCGTGCCTCCGGTCTCGCCGGGATATTGAACGTTGCGGGTTTCAATATCGGGAGCATTCTCGGGGACTTTGACATCGGCAGGACAGGCGTCGCGGGTCTGCGCCACCAGCATGCCGCTCGAACGTACGGCGGCAATCGCCGCGGCAACGCTGCCTGTATATTTGGCGATTTCGCGAACCATGTGGCGGCGCCCCACCGAGCCGTCCACATACATGTGGATGAGTTCGTCGATTGGATGATCGTTGTCGTGCATGGAGGGGATAATAACACCAGCAACGCCGAATATCACACGAGTTTACAAGCGTTAAGCGGTTATTTCCGCGGGCCGGTAGTGTCCCCCACGACCAGGCCTGGCGCGCCGGCTTTCTGAAGCGCGCCGCTCCACTCAGGGACGCGCGTCCGCAGGAACTCGTTGATCTCAGCCATCCCCTGAGTGAAAGCGGGACTGATGGAAGCGAGGGCCTCCATCTGGTAGGCAGTAGGCGCGGCGTTGACGGCCTCGATCGAAGAGAACAGGTCCGCCAGTTGATCCACCAGCGCAGGAGCGACTTCGAGCCGCTGCGCGTCGAAGGCGTTGCCGATGTTTTTCACCGCCGCTTCCAAATCCTTGGTGTAGCCGTCGATCAGCTTCCCGATCTCCTTCTCCTTTTCGGGCAGGCGGTCCTGTGCGAGTTTCCTGGTGGTGTCGAGCTGCTCTTTGAGGCTGTCCAGCGCGCGCAGGAGGCGGTTGCCGGCGTCCAGCAGGTTGCGAAGTTTAGTGCCGTACTCGAATCGGAGCTTGAGGTCCGCGGAACTGACCGTGACCGTCGGATCGACGCGCACGTCGACCCGGGTCTGGACCGACTTTGCGCCGTGAACCAGCCGAACCCGGTACGTTCCCGGCAGCACCTCGACGCCCTTGCTGCCGCCGCCGAACTCCACCTCTTCCGGGGTTGGCGGTTTTCGCTCGGCGGGCGGTTCCCCTTTCAGGTCCCACGCGACGCGGTTGACGCCCTTCTCCCTGGGCAACTTCTTCACCTCGCGGATCAGCGCGCCCTTTTCATCGAGGATCTCCAGCTTCAGTTCAGCCTTCTCGTCGAGCTTGTCTTTGAGGGAATAGGTGATCAGGGCGCCGTAGGGCGGATTCGCGCCCTTGAATACGGCGCCCCCGAGACCATATCGGGTCATCCGCCGCACATGGCGGATCCCGGGCCGGGGCTCGAACAGGTGCAGTTCCCGGGCGGCGATCTCGGGGGTCATCTGCTGCACGAAGGCGGCGTCGTCGAGGATGGCGATCGAGCGGCCGTGCGTTGCCAGAATCAGGTCGTTCTCCCTCGGGTGCACCACGATGTCATGCACGGCGACAGGGGGCAGGTTCTTGAGCTTGAGCGGAATCCAGTTCCGGCCGCCGTTCGAGGTGGCGTACAGCCCAAGTTCCGTTCCGGCATAAAGCAGCGACGGGTTCCTGGGGTCCTCACGGAGGGCATGAACATAGGCCGCGGCGGGCAGGTCGCCGGAGATGCGGGTCCAGGTGTCGCCGCCGTCGGCCGTCTTGAAGACGTATGCCGCAAAATCGTCGAACATGTGGCGGTCGAAAGCGGCGTAGGCGGTTCGATCGGAGACCCGCGACGGCTCGACGTGGGAGACGGGAGAGAATTTCGGCACGCCGACGCGGGCGGTGAGTTCCTTCCACGAAGCGCCAGCATCTTCGGAGACATGCAGTCGCCCGTCATCGGCGCCCACCCAGATCTGGCCGGGCTTCCTGGGCGACTCCGCCACGCTGATGATCGTCGAGTGATACTCGGCGGTGGAGTTGTCGAACCAGACCGGGCCGCCGGCGGGTTTCTGTTTCTCCTTGTCGTTGGTGGTGAGGTCGGGCGAGATCGACTGCCAGGTTTTACCGAAATCGCGCGAACGGAACAGCACGTTGCCGGCGAAATAGACCGTGTTCTTGTCGTGCGGCGAAGGGACGATGGGCGAGTTCCAGTTGAAGCGGTATTTGGCGGCGCTGGCCGGCCCCCCGGCGGGACTCAGCGGCTGAACGCTCGACTCCTGCTGCTCGCGGGTGCGCATGTCGGTGCGGGCGATGGAGCCGCCCTGCGACTCGGCCAGATAGAGGTCCGGATTGTCCGGATGATTCATCATGTAGAAGCCGTCGCCGAACTGCACCATGCGCCAGTCGTCGCTGAGAATCCCCGCCGGCTCTTTGGTGGCAGAAGGTCCAGCCCAGCTTCCGTTGTCCTGAAGACCCCCCATGACCCAGTAGAAGGGCAGGCGATTGTCGGCGTACACCTGATAGAACTGCCCGACCGGCATCTGATAGATCGGCCGCCAGGTTGCGCCGCCGTCGTTGGATTGAGCGATGCCGCCGTCATTGGCGCACCACAGGCGCTTGGGATTCTTAGGATCGATCCACAGCGAGTGATAGTCGATGTGAGTGCCGTTGACGATGGGCTTGAACTCCTTTCCGCCATCGATCGAGACGAACAGCGTTGAGGCCACGGCGTAGACTTTGTTCTCGTCGCGCGGGTCGATGCGGAGGTCGGAGTAGTAGAAGCCGCGGGATACGATCTCGCGCTTGTCGGAGACCTTCTTGAACGAGTCGCCGCCATCGCCGGAGCGGAACAGAGTGCCCTGTTTGCACTCGGCGATCACATAGACGACTTTGGGATTCGAGGGCGCGCTCTTGACTCCGATCCGGCCCATGAGCTTCGGGAGTCCTTTACTGAGCTTCTCCCAGGTGCGGCCGCCGTCGATCGAGCGGAAGATGCCTCCCTGCTCGCTGCCGGAAGTGTGAGTCCAGGGCTTGCGCTCGAACTTCCACATGGCGGCGAACAGGGTGTTCGGATTGGCGGCGTCGATGTCCATGTCGGCCACACCGTGCTGGTTGTCGATGTGGAGAGTGCGCTGCCAGGTTTTGCCGCCGTCCGTGGTCATGTAGACGCCGCGGTTGTCATTGGGGCCGAACGAATGGCCCAGGGCGCCGATGTAGACGGTATTGGGATCAGTGGGGTGGACAAGGACGCGCGAGATTCGCTCGGTCTCCCGGAGTCCCATGTGCTTCCACGTTTTGCCGCCGTCAGTCGATTTGTAGACGCCGTCGCCGAACGAGACGCTGTTCCGGGTGTTGGATTCTCCGGTGCCGACCCAAATGACGTCGGGGTTGCCCGGTTCGAGGGCGAGATCGCCGATGGAGTAGACGCTCTGTTTTTCGAAGATGGGCGTCCAGGAGTGGCCGCCGTTCGAGGTCTTCCAGAGACCGCTGCCGCCGTAACCGGCGTAGACGATGTCAGGGTTGCCCGGCACGCCCTCGATGTCGGTGGCGCGGCCGCCCATGTTGGCGGGGCCGATGAAGCGCCACTCGATGTTGGCGAACGGGTCGGCGGACTGGGCACTCAAGGGCAGACACAGCCCAACGGTCAGCAAGACGGCCGAAGAAATCAGGCGAGACATAGAGACCTTCAATTGTAGGCGACCGAGGATGCGAGGATGCTCTGTGCCCTCCATCGAGTACTCTGTATGGACAATGTCCATCTAATTTGATAGCTTTAAGTTTAGGGGGACAGGCGCCGATGCGAAACGACTCAGTGCTCAAGGAAACAAAGGTTCAGCTCCGGATGCGCCCTCTGCAAAAAGACGTGATTGCTCGCGCGGCTGACTTGAAGCAGACCACTCTGACGAACTTCATGGTTGAGCAGGCGTTCAGTGCGGCTCAGCAGATTCTCGCGGACCAAGCCCATTTCTACTTGTCGGCAGAAAAATGGGAAGAGTTCTGTGCCGCTCTCGACGCGCCACCGCGCGATCTTCCGGAATTGAGGAGACTGCTGTCCGAGCCAAGCGTGTTCGATGAGTCTAAGTAGCCCGGTTCCCATCACCAGGGGACACGACACGGCTTCGTTCGATTGCGGCGTCGAGCCGCTGAACAACTACCTGCGGCAGTACGCCTTGTTGAATCATCAGAACCGTTCGTCGCGAACCTATGTCGCGATGCGTGGTGGCCGGATCGTCGGCTATTACACTTTGGCAAACGGCTCGGTCAGTCGTGATGAGGTTCCTCCTCGCGTCGCGCACGGGCTCGGCAGGTATCCAGTGCCGATCACACTGCTTGCCCGTCTGGCGGTCGACGTTTCCGAAAAAGGCAAAGGTCTGGGGCGAGGATTGTTAAAGGACGCGGTTTTGAGGGCCTACCAGGCTTCGGAACTCGTGGGAAGCCGGGCCATTGTAACGCATGCCAAAGACGAGGCGGCCAAGGCTTTCTACCAGCGATTTCAATTCACGCCCTCGCCCATCAACGAGTTTCACCTTTATCTACTGATGAAGGACATTCGTGGGATCTTTGGCGCATAGATAAAGATGGCTCCCGCTCTGACCGGAAGTCATCCCTGCAATCCGCCGTGACTACAATGAGAGTCCGTGCGCATCGGCATCCATACCAACAGTCAGGGCTCTCTCGAGAAGACGGCCCGCAAAGCGCACGAGCTAGGGGCGAACACCTTTCAGATCTTCTCGGCCAGTCCGAAGATGTGGAGAGCGGTGCCGCCAGCGGCGGCCGATGCCCTGGCCATGCGGCGCGTTCGGGAGCAACTGGACCTGACCCCGCTCGTGATCCACGACAACTACCTGATCAATCTGGCCTCGGCCGACGCCGAGGTGAGGGCGAAATCGGTCGCGGCGTTTCGCGGCGAACTCGAACGGGCGGCCATCATCGGAGCCGAATATCTGGTGGCTCACCCGGGCAGCTACAAAGGACAAACGCTGGAACAAGGGCTGCTGGCGTTCGTCGAGGGTCTTGTCGAGGCGACCGGTCCGGTTGACCCGGGCGGCGTCACTTTGCTGCTCGAATGCACGGCCGGAAGCGGAAACGCCATCGGCTCGCGTCTGGAGGAACTGCACGCGCTCCGCGAAGTGGCGCAGAACCTGGTTAACCTGCCGATCGGCTTCTGCCTCGACACCTGTCACCTGCTGGTGGCCGGTTTCGATATCGCGACGGAGAAAGGACTGAAGGAGACCGTCGATCTGGTCGGCGCGGTGCTCGGATGGGAGCACGTCAAGGTGATCCATTCGAACGACTCCAAGGGCGCGCTTGGCTCACGGCTGGACAGGCATGAGAATATTGGTAAAGGGCAGATTGGGATCGAGGGATTCCGGCGTATCGTTCAACACGCGAGGCTGCGTACCCTGCCGTTCATCCTCGAAACGCCCGTCGAGTCGGACGAAGACGCGCGACGGGACATCGAGACGCTCAGAAGCTTATGCCAGAGAAGCCGTACGACCATATCGCGATCGAGATGAAATGGCACGCGCGCTGGGAGAGCGCCGATTTCTACCAGGCCGAGGAGAATTCGAGCAAGCCGAAGTTCTACCTGCTGGAGATGCTCCCCTACCCGAGCGGCGCGCTGCACGTGGGGCACATCCGCAACTACGCGATTGGCGACGCTCTGGGCCGGTTCAAGTGGATGCAGGGCTACAACGTGCTGCACCCGATGGGGTGGGATGCGTTCGGCCTGCCGGCGGAGAATGCGGCGATCAAGAACCAGACGGGGCCGCGCGAGTGGACCCGGTCCAACATCGCGATCATGAAGCGCACACACCGGCGCTTTGCGTTCAGCTACGACTGGGACCGCGAGGTGTCGACCTGCGAGCCGGAGTACTACCGATGGAACCAATGGTTCTTTCTGAAGATGCTTGAGCGCGGGCTGGCTTATCGCAAGAAAGCGCTGGTGAACTGGTGCCCGGAGTGCGCCACCGTCCTGGCGAACGAGCAGGTGGTGGACGGCTGCTGCTGGCGGCATGAATCGACACCGGTGGAACAGCGGGCGCTGGAGCAGTGGTTTCTTCGCATCACCGACTACGCCGATCAACTGCTGGCCGATCTGGAGAAACTGGAAGGTGGATGGCCCGATCGCGTGATCACGATGCAGCGGAACTGGATCGGCCGGTCGGAAGGCACCGAGTGCGACTTCCGGTTGGAGCCAACCGGCGAGCCGATTCGCGTCTTCACGACACGAGTGGACACGATCCACGGAGCGACCTGCCTGATCCTGGCGCCTGAGCATCCGCTGACAGCGCAACTGGTGGATGACGACGGACGCGCCAAGGCGAAGGCGATGGTGGATGCCCGCGCGCAGCAGGATCCGGGCAATGTCGCCAAGGAAGGGTTCTTCACCGGCCGCTACGCGCTGAATCCGTACAACCGCGACCGCGTTCCGGTGTGGGTGGGGAATTTCGTCCTGATGGGGTACGGCACCGGCGCGATCATGGCGGTGCCGGCGCACGACGAGCGCGACTTCGAGTTCTGCACGCAGTACGGGATCCCGATCAAACCGGTGATCCGGCCGGTGGACGGGGAACTCCCCGCGGTGGCTACGCAGGCCTTTGCCGACGATGGGATCCTTGAAGACTCCGGCGATTGGTCCGGCCTGGCGAGCGAAGAAGCACGTCGAAAAATGAATGAGAAGGCCGAGCGCGACGGATTCGGCAAGGCCGCGGTGACCTATCGCATCAAGGATTGGGGAATCTCGCGGCAACGGTATTGGGGGACGCCTATTCCGGTGATTCACTGCGCGGCGTGCGGAGTGGTCCCGGTTCCGGAAGAGCAACTGCCGGTGATTCTGCCGCTCGATATCAACATCACCGGGACGGGGCGCTCTCCGCTGGCCGACGTGCCGGAGTTCGTGAATGTCCCCTGCCCGAAGTGCGGCGGCCCGGCGCATCGCGAGACGGACACGATGGATACGTTCATCGACTCGTCGTGGTACTTCTACCGATACTGTGATGCCCATAATGACAAGGCGCCGTTCGATTCACAGAAGATTGACTATTGGTTTCCGATCGATCAGTACATCGGCGGGGTGGAACATGCCATCCTGCACCTGATCTATTCGCGCTTCTGGACGAAAGTGATGCGCGACCTGGGATTGATCCGGAACGATGAACCGGCATCGCGACTGTTTACGCAGGGCATGGTGATCCGGGGCGGGGCCAAGATGTCGAAAAACAAAGGGAACGTCGTGGCCGCCGATGAAATCGCAGAAAAACACGGGGCGGACACGACACGGCTATTCTCGCTATTCGCCGCGCCTCCGGAAAAGGACGTCGATTGGATCGACTCCGGGGTGGAGGGGCAGTACCGGTTTCTGGGCCGCGTGTTCCGGTGGGTTACACGCAACCTCGATGCGAACGCGCCGGAAACGGGCGAAGGCGACCGCGGCGTGCTGCGCAAACTGCATCAGACCGTGCAGAAGATCAGCGAGGATTTCGAGACGCGCTGGCACTTCAACACTTCCATCGCGTCGATGATGGAACTGGTGAACGAGTTGTACGCGGCGGAAGGCAAGCTGTCCCGGCCGGTGATCGGCGAGGTCAGCGAGAAGCTGACGCTGCTGCTGGCGCCGTTCGCGCCGTACACCGCGGAGGAATTATGGGAAACCATCGGGCGGCCGGGCCCCGTGTTCAAGCAGCGGTGGCCCGGCTACGATCCGGAACTCGCAAAGGCGGACGAGATCGAGTATCCGGTACAGATCAATGGCAAAGTGCGCGTCCGGATCCTGCTGCCGGCCGAGGCCGATACGGGCGAAGTAGAGAAGCGCGCCGTCGAACATGAGAAAGTGCGGGCTCAACTGGACGGAAAACAGATCGTCAAGGTGATCGTGGTCCCGCGCAAACTCGTCAACATTGTCGTCAAATAAGGACCGCACCCGATCATGGATTCCATCATTCTGAGCGCCGCAGAGTATCCGGCGCGGACTCCTTTGGAACTGCTGGAAGCGGCCTCCCGCGGCTTTGTGGGCATCGATCGCCGATGGCTTCAATCGCTGATCGGCCGCCCGGTGGAGACCGTCGAGGCAATTGAACGCTTCAGTGAAGACGATCACTCCGAAGACCCAGAGGAATTAATCGGCGACTTCATCCGGATCCTCCGCCACCTTCGTTCGGCCGACGCCTTGCCGTACCTGGTGACCCTGGTGGAAGCTGCGCCCGAGGACGTGGATTACGATCTGGTAGCGGCGTTCCGGGATATCGGCCCAGCCTCCATCGGTCCCCTCATCGAGTTATATCGCCGCGTGGGGAAGGAATCGCTTTCGGAAATCGCATTCATCCTGGCCTCGGCCGGCGTACAGGACGAACGCGTGCGGGAAGTGCTGCTCGCGCATCTGGAGATCGACCCTGTCGAGGCCGGGCACTGTCTGGCGTCCTACGGGGACGCGTCGGTGCTGCCGCAACTGGAAGCGGCGGCCGCGGCCCAAGCGGAAGACTGGAAGCGAAAAGCGATGGAGTCCGCCGCTCAGTTGCTGCGATCGGGCGAGCCGGCGGATGTTGAGGAGGAGCCGTTTGATCTGTTCGCCGAGTACCCGTCAGAGGCGGATCCGAGGTTCGAATTTCTGGAAGCGGAGGAAATCGAAGCGTTTCTGAAGAGCCCCGATGCGGAATACCGCGCCGCGGCGATTGAAGAACTGACGCATGATGAAGTCCCCAAAGACCTGGTTGCGGCGATCTTCGCGATGGCGAAGCAGGATCCGTCTCCGGAAGTGAGGGGCCGCGCCTGGGAGGCGTTGAGCGATGCCTTGACCGATCATCCCGAGATCCTCGACGCGATGCGGGACCGGGTGCTGGGCGACAGCTACGCGATTGAAGACCGCTGCGGCGCCCTGGTCGCACTGGCGCCGTCCCAGGCCCACGACCGCAAGTTCCGGGCCGTCATCCTTCGCTTCTACGACCTTCCGGAAGCGCGAGTGAAAGCGCTCGAGGCCATGATCCTGGCGCAAGAGGAGGATTTCATCCCTTACTTCTCGCGCCACCTGGAGGACGCCGACGAGGTTGTCCGGATGCAGGCGATTCAAGGCGTCGGCTTTTACGAACTCACGGACGAAGCGGAACGCCTGACAGCCGCCTTCTCCGTCGAGTCGCTGCGCGAGGAAGCGTTGCCCTGCTATGCCCTTTCGGCGCCGGCGCAGATGTCTCGCAAAGGAATGCAGGAACTCTACGAGCGTATCGGCAAGCTTGCCGGAGAACTCGGCGCGGAAGAGGAACAATCGGTCAAGGATGCCATCAACCTGAGGTTGGCGCGTCACGAGATGGGGCCGCTGTTCAGCGAAGCCGGTGAACTACTGGCCGGGCCCGCCGTTACGGCGAAGGTCGGGCGCAATGACCCGTGCCCCTGTGGAAGCGGGAAGAAGTACAAGAAGTGTTGCGGCGCCTGACCCGCCTTATCCCCGCAGGTAAGCGTCGTCGCCGCGGATCCAGTCCTCCCGCACCGGCGAGAACAGATCGAGGGCGACGCTATCCTCCTCCGCGGTCACCGAGTGCGGTGCGTTGGGGGGAATCCTCACGGCGTTTCCGGCGGTGGCGACCTGCTCTACGCCGTCAATTACGAATCGCAGCCGCCCGGCTTCGATCAGGCTGATCTGCTCGTTGGCATGGCTATGCAAAGGAACCAGCGCTCCCTTGGTAAGCCTCAAGCGGGCAATTGTCATGGTGCTGCCATGAATCACCTGGCGTGTCGCCGAGGGGTTCAATCGCTCTTCGGTGACGGTACTCCAATCGTAAACGTCCATCGAGGTTGTAGTGTATCATGACAACATATGAAGGGTGTTGTTCTGGCCGGCGGGACCGGAAGCCGGCTGTTTCCACTTACCAAGATCACCAACAAGCATCTGCTTCCGGTGTATGACAAGCCGATGATTTATTACCCGATTCAGACTCTTGTCGACGCCGGCGTACGGGATATTCTGGTGGTGACGGGCGGGAAGAATGCAGGTGATTTTCTCCGTCTTTTAGCGAATGGCAAGGAATTCGGACTGACTCACATCGATTATCGCTACCAGGAAGGAGAGGGCGGCATCGCGGAGGCCCTGGGCCTGGCCCATCATTTCGCCGACGGTGAAAAGCTCTGCGTCATCCTGGGGGATAATATCATCGAGGGGTCGATCCGGGAGGCTGCGGAGGATTTCCGGCGGCAGGAACGCGGGGCGAAGATTTTGCTGAAGCAAGTGCCCGACGCCGAGCGCTTCGGCGTGGCGGAGTTGCAGGGCGACCGGGTGGTCAACATCGAGGAGAAACCCAAGAATCCAAAATCGCATTTTGCCGTGACCGGAATCTACATGTACGACGACACAGTGTTCGACAAGATTCAGCACCTGGTCCCCTCCGGCCGCGGCGAATTAGAGATCACCGATGTCAACAACCTCTACATTCGGGAGGGCACGATGACCTTCGCCTATCTGGATGGCTGGTGGACGGACGCCGGGACTTTCGACTCGCTGCTGCGCGCGAACAACCTGGTGGCGCGGACACAGGCGGAGCATCATGGGAGCGAGGAGTGACCGCTCCAAGCGCGGAAGGCCGCCGGATCGCCCGATCCTCGAGCCTCGATCTGGTTCTGCCGGAGAATCCCAGAGGCATTGGCCACGTCATCTCTTCGCCCGATTCGAAGCATCTGATCAACGGCATCCGCATCGAGCCACTACCCCTTTGGCCCGACGATCGCGGATATTTTCTGGAAGTTCAGCGCATGGGCCGTGGTCTGGCCGCCGAGTTCCCCAAAGAGACCTCCCAGGTATCCGCCGCCGCTAATTATCCGGGTATCATCAAGGCATTTCACTATCATTTGCACCAGACGGATTGCTGGACGCCTGTGGCCGGAATGTTCCAGGTGGCGCTGGTCGATCTGCGCGCGGGGTCGGCCACTTTCGGGTTGCGGAATACGATTTACATCGGCGCGCTCCGGCCATGGCAGATTCTCATTCCGCCGGGTGTCGGCCACGGGTACAAGATCATCGGCAACCAACCGTCGGTACTGGTCTACATGACGGACCGATTCTACAATCCCGAGGACGAAGGTAGGATTGCGTACGACGATCCCGGTATCCACTACGACTGGGAGTTGCAGCACAAGTGAAGACCATGAAGCTCATTGTCACCGGCGGCGCCGGATTCATCGGCTCGGCTTTTGTCAGGCTTTCTCTCGCGGCGGACGCGTCGCTGCGGATCGTCAACCTGGACAAACTGACCTACGCAGGCAATCTCGCCAACCTTGAAAGCGTCGCCGCCGATCCGCGCTACCGCTTTGTGAGGGGCGACATCTGCGACGCGGCCCTGGTTGCTTCGCTCCTCGACGAAGAACAGCCGGACGCCATCGTTCACTTCGCGGCAGAATCACACGTCGATCGCAGCATCCTGTCCGCCAGTCCCGCGTTCGAGACCAACCTGCGCGGCACGTTCACGCTGCTCGAAGCAGCCCGGGCGCACAAGCTGAAGCGATTTGTGCACGTCTCGACGGACGAGGTATACGGAAGCCTGGAACTGCCGCACGAAGCCGACGAGGGCTACCCTCTCAATCCAAGCAGTCCTTACTCGGCCAGCAAGGCGGGCTCCGATCTTCTCGCGCGCTCGTATTTCGTCACCTACAAATTGCCGGTCCTGGTGACCCGCGCTTCCAATAATTACGGGCCGTATCACTTTCCGGAGAAATTGATCCCGTTGATGATCTCGAATGCGATTGAAGACAAGCCGCTGCCCGTGTACGGCGACGGGCAACAGATTCGAGACTGGCTGTTTGTCGAAGATCACTGCCGGGGCATCCGCGCCGTACTCGATCGAGGGAGGGAAGGCGAGATCTATAACATTGGAGGGAACTGCTCCCTGCCAAACCTCACCGTGGTTCGGATGATCCTGGCCGCTACGGGCAAATCGGAGTCGCTGATTCGCTATGTCGCCGACAGGCCGGGGCACGACCGGCGCTACGCGTTGTCGAGCGCGAAACTGATGAGGGAGACCGGGTGGGCGCCCGAAGTCGACTTTGAATCAGGCCTCGCCCGGACGGTCGATTGGTACAAGGCCAACACAGAGTGGGTACGGCAGGTAAAATCCGGCGAGTACCTGAACTACTACGCCCGCAACTACGAAAATCGCGAAGCCTCCGTGGGTTGATGCGCCTGGTTCTGGATGCAACACCGTTGACGATGAGTTCGGGCGGCCTCGCCCGCTACACTGCCGATCTTGCCGTCGCGCTGGCTGGCGCTTTTCCGGAAGACGAGTACTGGCTGGCCTCCGACCAGCCGTTTACGCTTCCACGGGACGCGCCGCCCAACCTTCGGAAAGCGCCGGGGCCGGCGTCGCCATGGCAGCGGCGATGGTGGATGTGGGGCCTGCCCTGTACGCTTCGACGGATGAGGGCCGACGTGTTTCATGGTACACACTTTGCCGTGCCGTACCTGCCGGCGTGCCCGTCTGTGATGACCGTTCCGGATCTGTCTCCCTGGCTGGACCCGGCGTGGCACTCCGGCGCGGATCGGGTTCGCCGGCGAACGCCGATGCTGCTCCGCCTGGGGCTGGCGCGCCGTGTTCTCACGTTCACCGAGGCGGTTCGCCGTGAAGTCACGGACCGGTTCCGCCTGCCCGCCGGAAGGGTGAAAGCCGTCCCGCTGGCGGCCCAGGAGTTGTTCGCCCCTGTCGAGCCCAAGCGCCGCGATCGTCCCTACTTCCTGTTTGTCGGAACCCTCGAGCCGAGAAAGAATGTCCAGATGCTAATAGAGGCCTGGAGGCCGTTGCGAGGCCAGGCGGACCTGGTGCTGATCGGCCGCCGCCGCGCCGACGGACCCGCCCTCAAGCAGGAAGACGGTCTTCACTGGGAGGGTGAGGTAGCTGACGCGGCTTTGCCTGCGTGGTACTGTGGGGCGCTTGCCTTTGTCTACCCTTCGTTGTACGAAGGATTTGGATTGCCTGTTCTCGAAGCCATGCAGTGCGGGGCGTGCGTGATTACTTCCACCGATGCCTCCATCGCGGAGGTGGCCGGCGACGCGTGTCTCCGGTTGGACGCCAGGCAGCCGGCGGCATGGACGGAGGCGATGCGATCTTGCGCGGCGGGTGGAGACCGTTGGGCCGAATTCCGGCGCAGGTCGCCCCGGCAAGCCGCCCTTTTTTCCTGGGCGCGCACGGCACGCCGGACACGTGAGGTGTATGCGGATGCGCTCGTCCGGCCCTCTATCTGAAACACGCCCGCGCGCGCTGATTCTGGCGCCGGAATCGCCCTATCCTCTAATCGGGGGCGGCGCACTCCGTTCGGCGTCCGTCCTGGAGTTTCTTACCCAGCACTTCGAAGTCGATCTCATCGTGTTCCAGCAGCCTGGCGGCCCGGATCCTTCCGATCTGATCGATCATCCTCATGTCGGACAGGTGCACGCCATCCGGTTGCCCTTCCACTCCAGGGATCCGGTGACCAAGGTCGTCCGCAACGGCATCCGGGTGCTCAAGCAGCGGCCGCCGCTGATCGACCGATTCTCCGGCTTCGAATCGCAGATCGCGGGGTTTCTGCAGGGCCGGCGCTACGATCTCGGGGTGATCGAGCACTTCTGGTGTGCGCACTATGTCCAGGTGATGGAGGAGCACTGCGCTCGCCTGGTACTGGACCTGCATAACGTGGAATCCGTCTGGCACGACCGCTGCGCGGAAGCCGACTCGCGCGTGGGCGGGCCGTTCCTGCCCCTGCGCCTGGCGCACGAGGTCTTCAGGGACGCGTGCGTCGAACTCGAGCGGCGGTATCTTCCGCGTTTCTCCTGCGTCCTGACGACATCGGCCGCGGACGCCGATCAGGTGCGGCGGATTTCGCCCGGCGTCCGTCTGTCGGTGTACCCGAACGCGGTACCCCTGGTCGAACAACCCGTCTACCCGGAGACCGACACCATCGCGTTCTCCGGCAGTTTCGATTATGAGCCGAACCGAACCGCCGTACGCTACTTCCGCCGCGAGATCTGGCCGATGCTGCGCCACCGATGGCCGACCCTGCGCTGGCGCCTGATCGGGAGACACCCCGGCAGCATCGCAGACTTGATCGCCGGCGATTCCCGGATTGAGTGCTCGGGGCCCATTGAAGATGCCGTCGGCGAGTTGGCTCGATCGAAGATCGCCGTGGTTCCGCTACTTTCCGGCAGCGGCACACGGCTGAAGATTATCGAGGCCTGGGCCGCCGGGCGGGCGGTCGTGTCCACCACAATCGGGGCGGAGGGACTGCCGGTCTCGCCCGGCGCCAACATTGTCCTTGCCGACGGTGCAGATGCGTTTTCCGAAGCAGTGTGCGGGTTGCTGCGCGACCCGGAGCGCCGCCAGGCTCTCGGCGCCGCCGGCCGGTCATGTTATGAGCAAGACCTGACGTGGGACTCCGCATGGCGCCGCCTTGCCGCCGCCCTCGGGTCGATGGGGCAGGTAGAGACCGGCTCTTTTCGCTAATTAGCCACCCACCGCGTTACTGGACGTCAACACTCACCGCGGGCGTTGTTCCCAGCCGATTTGTCAGGGTGACGGAAACCGACTTCAGCGTCTCAGTTAAGCTGCGGGCATTCACCAAATCGCCCTGAATCGTCAAGGGCACGGTTGCCGTGAACTGGCTTCCAAACGGAACGGACGTCGAACTCTGGTAATACGCGTTGAAACTCGCTTCCGCGTTCAGGCTGATCCGCGACGTAGTCACGTTTTCTCCCGCCACCGGCGTCAGTTGCAAGTCGATTTGCGTAATCTGGCGGTTGGTGGCATACCCCGTGATCAACAATTGGAACCCGGACGCGGTCCTGCTCGCAATCTGCACGCTGAGCAGGCGCGGCGCCTGAGAGGGTACGGTCAGGGTGAGCACGGGCGGAGTTTGCGGCGTCAGGGCGATGCCGCCATCGGACTGGAAACTCGGCGTCAGGGTCAAAATGCCCGCCACCGTGCCGGTCTGAAAACGGGCCGTCGTCTGCCCATTCGGAAAGACGGCGTCGCGCTGTCCGGCGGCGATGGTGAACGCGAGGGTGCGGCCGCCGGCGGCGAATTGAACCGCCGGATCGTTGGCGAACACATCCGAATTGAAGGCCAGAGTCAGGGTACCGGTGAGCGGCAGCGCATAGGCCGCGGCCAGGGAAAGGCCGACCGCAACCTGCTGCCCCGGTTGCTGGACCCCCGAAGAGCCGCTGAAACTGTAATCCGGCAGCGCCGGCGGCTGATTCGCGACGCCGTTCAGGGTAAAGTTGGCCCCATCGATTCGCAGCCCACCAGTCAAAGGCCCAGTCGTGGTGGGCGCGAACGTGACGGTGAACTGGAGAGTCTGGCCGGGAGCGATGGTTGCCGGAAGGTTGGGAACCTGCGCCACGGCGAACGTGGTTCCGGTCGTCGAGATCCCGATGATGTTGACCGAGCCCGCAGCCGTGCCCGCATTGCCGATGATAAATCGAAGGGTCGACGTCTGCCCCGCCGTGATCGGCGGAAAGCTCACGCCCTGTCCCGACACGACCGTCGTGGTGACGTTAGCCGCCGTATAGGCGTACGTCAATTGCACACCGATGCCGTTCGAGACGATTTCGAAACTGTCGGCCCCGATACGCAGGCGTCCCGTGGCTCGGCCCGGAGTGGTAGGCGAGAAATTCACGGCCATGCTTGCGGCCGAACCAGGCGTCAGGACCAGCGGCACGAAGGGCGTGTCGGTGAGAGTGAACCCGGTCCCCTGGATGCTAATGGCGGCAACTCGCCCGTCCGCGTTGCCGGTGTTGCGCACCCGCACAAAGACGACCGACTTTTCGTTGACGTTCGAGTCCGGTAGGGTGATGACCCCGCCGGGATCCAGTCCGGCGACGCTCCCGCCTTCCTGGATGACCTCGTACGTGTACACGGCCCCTGTCGCCGTTCCCGACAGACTGAACGTCGTGGTGCGATCAATCAGTTCGACGCTCACGGATCCGGAACTGTTCTCGATGACGAGGGGGGCGTAGCGGATGGTGAAGCGGAGATCCCGGCCCGGATCAACCGCTGCCGGGGGAATTGCAGTGCTTGACAGGGAAAACACCGCCCCTGTGGAGCGGATGGAACCCACCGTTCCAGTGCCGCTGCCGCGGTTGGTGATGACGACCGTCGCGGTGTTGGCCTCGTTGACGGGCGTAGCCGGAAAGACAATGGGATCGCCGTTCTGGAGGGTGATCACATTGGAGGTATTCGGCGTGATGAGGGTGAACCCGAATTCAGGCGCTACGCCCACCAGGTTCAGCCCCACGCTGCCGTTCACGGGAAGGCGATTGCCGGGAGGAGTGGGCGGGTTGTCCGTATAAGAGAAACGGATCAGCGCCGTCGCGCGCACGCTCGTGGCCGGGCGGTAGCGAATCCCCACCGTGAAGCTTTCGTTGGCTAGGAACGCAACATCCGGCGACGGGATGCCGCTGATGGTGAAGTCGTTGGAGCCGTTGAACTCAAAACGCGTGATATTGAGGGATCCCGCGCCGCGGTAACTCACGGTCAGCGTCGCGTCGACCGGCTTGCCAATCGCGTCGGCCGCGAAGGAAATCGTGCCGCCTTCGGCAATGTTCTGAACGGCGCCGCTAATCTGGACCCGCAACGATACCGGAGACGTCGTCTGGGCGGCGGCGAAGGAAGCCGCCAGGAGGAAAGAAAGCGAAAGAGACCGGAGCATGGCTTACTGTTCCCTCCCCGCGGGCACGAAATAGACCGCCGGCGTGTCGCCGGAGTCGAGAACCCAGAGCGGCTCGCCCGGAGAGGGTGCGTTGAGCAGAGCGAGCGGCCGGGAGCCAAGGGCTTCCATCCGCGTGGGCTCGAACTCGAGATCAAATCCGCCGAGCCGGGCGTGCGAAGCCAGATCGAAAATCGCGACGGAGCGCGATTCCGCGCTGGCCGCCAGGAGCCGACCCTTCGATACCTGGAGGCCTACCGGCGAACTGAGTTCGCTAAACAGAACCGGAGCGCTGTAGTCGACGATCTGCCAGATCTCATTGGCGCCGCGATCGGCTACGTACAGATCTCCTCCCGCGCTGGTCAAAGCGGCCGGGTCGTTCATCTGTTTCACCAGGCGGGCCCCGTCCGCGCCCGCAACGTACAAGCCCCCCTTCGAAGCGATGGCCAGGCGACTTCCATCCAAAAGCGCTGCCGAGACAGCGCCTTCGACGACGCTCAGATCCCAGGTGCCATCGAGAGACGTATCGGAAGCCAAGTCGCGCCAGATCATGGCGCGTCCGGCAGCAACGACGGCCAGGTCATGCCCCGACCAGGTGAACGTCAACTGGCCCTCCGGGGCATCGCCGAGAGATAAATCCTCCGCCGCCTCGGAATCAAAAGCCCGAATCAGGGAAAGCTTGCCGTCGTGGGCGGCAACCGCCAGTTTTCCGTCGGGCGACACCGAAGCCGCGTTGGCATCTTCGATCAAGCTTCCGCCGAGATACGCGCCGGTGCCGACGATTCCGCGGATCGCCCGGACCTGCCGGGCGGCAGCGTCAAATACGAATCCCGCGGTCGGGCCCTCCAGGCGAGGCTGGGCCAAAGTGCAAGTGGCTGCCAGAATGGCCGCCAAGAAGATCCTTGTCATCGGGGACCTCCCACGGTGATTGGCCCCGCACTGACCGTAACCGGCACGGCCGCGGCCGTTGTCGTGGAATTGTCATCGCCCGACGCGGCCGCCACACCGCCGATGATCGCGCCCACCGCGGCCACGGCCACCACGGTCCAGACGGCCTTCTTGTTGGATTTCATGGAGGTCGTGGGGCCTGAGCCGTTCGACTGATTGACAAACGCCTCGGCCGTCTTCGGGCCGAGCGTGGCGGTTACCCGAATCTGGAATTTCCCCAACTCCTCGTTCGGCGTCAGGCCCGATGCCTTGGCTTGGCCCTGCTCATTGGTCCGGACCGTGTGGGAGCGCAGTGTGCCAAAAAACTGGCCGCCCGGCCCCGAAGCCGGGAGTTGAAAAATCACTTCCGCTCCGGATACCGGCTGGCCTTTCTCGTCCCGAACCTCGACGGCGGGTTGCGCGGCCACCTTCGCCTTGATATTGTTCGCTGAGCCTTCACCTGCAATGACGGCGACTTTCAACTCCACCGGACCTGCCTTCGCCAGCGGACTTGGCTTCGCCTCCAGCGTTCTGGCTTGAGGCGGCGCCTGTTGGGCGAGGCCGGCCGCGCCAACAAGTAGCAGCGGAATGAATGACTTTAAGGACAAACAAACCTCCTGAAATCCGGCTCGCGAATCGGGATCTCGTTGAGCGCTGGTTCACCAGGCACGGGACACACTGCGCGAGCCGCGCGGGCTGGAAAGGCAAGTATACCAACCTTGTAGAGGTGAGAATAGCTGGGCAAAGGTTACGGCCTTCTTCCCCTCCGCGGAACTCGTGTACCATGAGGTCGGATGGCGACCCGGTACGGATGGATGGCCGATACGGACGAGCAGGCATTCGCCGCGCTGGTGGAGTTGCAGCGAAAGATGAGTCCGGGGCAGAAACTGGCGGCAGTCCTGGAAATGGCGGCTATGGCGATCCGTGCCAATGAAGACCAGGTGCGCAGAGAGTTTCCAAAGGCCAGTGAACGCGAGGTGTTCTTGCGTGCTGCTTCAATCCGCCTGGGCGCAGAGACAGTCGCCCGCGTCTACGGACGGGCCGCCGGCAGCGCATGAGCGGCGTTCCAGTCAATGCGCTTCAGGCCGTCCTCAGGGTTTTTGATCGGCTTGAAATTCCTCACATGGTCGGCGGATCGACCGCCAGCAGCATTCACGGCTGGCCGAGAATGACTCGGGATGTGGATATGGTCGCCATGGTCCGCCATGAGGATGTGGATCTCCTGGTGGCCGAACTCCAGGGCGGATGAGCGAGTTAACTTCCGAGATGTGGCTTCCGTCAAACGGGAAAAAGCACAGGCGCCAAAATCGGTCTAGGACTCGCCATCGGAGCAGCGGCTTTTGCCGCTTTGATGATCTGGTACTCGGACAACATCTGAAGCTCTCTGCCTCAACGTAGTTCGTGATGTTCGGCCTGCTGATCGCCGAAAACGACGATGCACTCCATTTGGTCAGAGCTTCTAACCCTTCGCGACCTGCCCGCGCACCAGAAAAGTCTTTGCGAGTGGGCCGCGGCCACAAATCTTGAATGATCCGAAGTCCTTGTACCAGTCGCCTTCCGGAACCTCTGGCCGAGTGTCGGTCCAGAGCCGGAGCTGATTCAGATCAGCGATGCTGATCGATCGATCTCGCATGCGCTCCACCAGATGCTGCTTGACTGCCTCGGGGAAGTTGTTCCAGGGTTCGATCTTCGGCATTCAGCCACCAAAGATCATGCGGCCGAGCTGATCTCCGAGGCGCTTCGCCTCTTGCGGGTCCGCCTCGCTGCGGAAGCGCTCGGCGAGGTCAAAAAACTCTTGTTGCTTGCGCTTCTCAGCGTCGATGCCGTTCTCGATCAACTCGACCAGCATCCGAGCCGTACTCAATCGCCGCGACTTTGCCATGCTCCGGACCTGGGTGGCCGTCTTTGCCGGCAGGCTCACACTCTGGCGCACGCTCTTCGTCATGCCACCATTATGCACCACTTTGGTGCATCAGCGAAATGACTGACGTTCGGGCTGATAAAGAACGATCAACGGCGCAGTGTAGAGTTTTTCGCGGTCTGGCCTCTCACTATGCGGGTCGCGCAAACGACCGTTTGTGCAACGACACGGCGGCCCCTCGATTTGATGGGTTTGACCGTTCTGGAATGGCGACAGGTTTGAGCAACAGGAGCTACAGACTATCTCGGCCAAGGCATGCCCCGGGCCGTCCGGGATGCCAAATATTATTGACGGATCTACGCCATTTAATTCTGAAAGTGACACCCTGCGCGATGTGAACCGGCCGGTTCAGCAGTGGCTGATCATCTCCGCAGGCGTCAGTTGCGGTTTCGGCTCACCCCGCCGGACAAGCTTGTTGTAGGAGCCCCGAACCTATCGGAAGACCACCAAATCACTAATGGAGACGTCAGTCCCTTTCGAACCGGGGTAGGGCTCGCCTCGCACCACGATTCTCACGGCGTGCCTGGTCGCGGGCAGCCCGAAGGCGTGCCAGAGCGAGTCACCGCCCTTCGTCGCGCCCTCGTCAGGATAGGCATCGACGGTCTGAACCAGTTTGCCGTCCAGAAAGACATCCGCCTTGCCGCCGGTCGCGAGATATTGGCCGGCCACGATGACGCCGCTGCCCTCGAACACCGTTTCGGCGGATGCGCCGCGCCCGCCCGCAACGCGAGCATTCTGGCTCTGCCGCCACGATCCGGCCCACTTCCAGCGCGGGTCCGAGGCCGCGACCCGTTCGACCGGCGAGCCGTAGTCGTCCCACACTTCCAGTTTGGCCGGCACAGGCGTTTGCGTCTTAACCACCAGAGTCTCGCCTTCCACGCGCCCTCCCTGTTTCCTGACCATGGCAATCGCGCGCTTCTCGGTGCTCGAGACAATCGTCCGGAAGGAGAAGTCCGTGTAGCTGAACTTCCTGTCGGCCAATGCGGGAATCCCGCTCTTCCACTGGACCGGGATGCGTTTCAACCCCAGCATCACCCCGAGGATGCCGCAGGCGTTGGCGGGGTTGCAGTCCGAATCCTGCCCCGAACGCGTCGAGATCTCCAGAGTCTTCGTGAAATCGCCTTTCCCGTACAGAAGACCGAGCGCGATGTAGGCGCCGTTCAGCTTCGCGTCAATGTTGAAAGGCTTCAATGCTCCTTCCGGGCAGGGCTCCCGTTTGTTCCACTTTTGCTCGATCAGACGCCAGACGGCCTTCCAGTCGTCCGGATGCTGCTTCGACCACGCGAGCACGTCGGCGATCAAAAGCGCGTACGGACTCTTGGCCGGCAGCGAGGCCAGCCCCGATTCCACAACCTTTCGCGGGTCGTTCTCGAAGTACGCGGCGGCATACATTCCAGATACGAACATGCCGCCGTAAATGCCATCGCCGTAGTTCATCACCCGGCCGGCCCGCCAGCAGAGATCGTTCGAGGCGCGCGGCAGCCCCGGGCACATCAGTCCGATGAAGTCGGATTCGATCTGGAAATCGATGTCGTTGGCGTGTGCGTTGTATTTCGGAGTCCCGCTCAACTCGGCCTTGACGCCGCGTTTCAGCGCGCGGCGCGCGGCCAGATTGGCGTGCCAGAGCCGGTACTTCGCCTCGCGAAACATCGCGCCGAAGTCCTCGGTGGTGGCGTCGAGGCCTTTATCGTCCAGGACCTTGGCAAAGGTCATATCGACATAAAGATCATCCTGATCGAGAGCATTGGAGACACGGTCGGGGGTCCACTTGGGAAGATCGCCTTCGATCATCCGCTCCTTATAGCGGAACTCGGTGGGTGCGCCGAAGCTGACGCCAATCATCTGGCCGGCCCATCCTCCTTCGATTTTGTCGCGGAGGGCGGTGAGTTGAATTCGCCGTTCCGGCGAACTCGGGGCCGCCAGCGTAAACACGCCGGCGATGGCCGCGGTGATGAGGACTGCCCGCATATGCCCTCATTGTACGGCCCGGCCTTACATCGTTGCCGTGGCGGCGCCGTCGGGCCGGTAGGCCGGCAGCGTTCCGATCAGGCGAATCACTTTGCGCGCCTCCCCGAACAACGCCACGCCCAGGTATTGCAGGCTCTTCCCCTCAATGCGGGCAATCGCGCGGCGGTACTCCTCGTCGTTCCGGCTGACCTGGGCGGGCAGCGGATAGTCGGCCACGAAAATATCCGGCTTGGCGAGCGCCATCCGGCGGATTTCGGCGATCGTCCCCGCCGGAGCTTTCAGGATCGGCAGTTTCGCCTGGAACAGGCCGGCGTGCGGGGTACCCGACGCGTCGAGGGGTTCGGGGCCCTGGATGCCCGGCACCTTCGCGCCGAGCGTCACCGACAGCATCGCGATGGTCTTCAGCGCGACGCTGGAGGTCAACGACCCGTCCAGGATGATGACCGCGATCTGCTTGGGAGCCTCCGCGGCTTCTTTCAGGGAAGTACTCGGGATTGTCTCCGCCATCAGCATGTGGGGTTTCAGAGTTCGACGCGTGACATCGAATCCGGATAGGAATTCGTCTGTGTTTACCGTTAGAAACATCGGCCGCAAGATGTAGGACCGGACAGATCGTCTCAGCGCTGACCGTGCAGTCCCCGGCCGGTCACCAGATACACCGCGAAACTGCCCAGCCAATGGCCTCCGGCGTAGTGTTCGCCGGTGACGGCCCGAAGACCGGCTTCGCGGTGTTCGTGAGCGAGTGCGCGAATCTGCGCCAGGCGCGGGTGGGATTCTGGCAGGGAGCCAGCGATCCCTTCGAGCATCCACGCCCGGCTGAGGTTCAATCCGTTCAAGTGGGCCAGTTTGCCGTCCGACGGGTCGGGCGACACTTCGGGCCGGAGGGGGATCTCGCGCAGAAACCGGTCGAACCATACCCCAAAGTCCTTGGGGGCGAGGACCCGGCGAACCACGTCCGCCTCGGCGAGACAGGGCGAGAGGAAATCTTCACCCGAGGGCTCAAACGCGATTGGGCCGTTCACGTCGCTCAGGTAGAATTGCCGGATCTTGGCTTCCACCAGTTGGCGGAAATGGGCGTCGCCGCCGACCGCCGTCCAATCGTGAATCAGCCCCAGGGCAAAGGCGGACTGCGTGTGCTCGCCGGACCTGACAGGATGGGAGAGCTTGGGAAGCCAGGCCTCCAGACGCCGGACCGCCGCGTGCTCCAGCGGTTCCAAGGCGGCGCGCCAGAGGCGCGCGCCCGGGTCGTCCCACTCGCGCAACTCCCGGCCAAGCTGGAGCAGCCACGCGAGGCCGTACGGGCGCTCGAAGCTCTCGCGGTCCTTACGTTCCAGGTAGAGGGTCTCGGCGGCGAGGGTTTCCGGTGTCAGCGAACGGTCGAGAGCGGCCCTCGCCTCCTTGGCAAAGGCAGCCTCGGGGTATTGCCGGGCGAGGCGAGCCAGCAGCCAATGACCGTGAACCGCCGAGTGCCAGTCGAAACACCCGTAAAAGGCCGGGGTCAGCTTTCGGGGAGGTAACGCATCCTCGTCCGACGACATGACATGAGCGATCTTGTTGGGATACTCGCGATGGACGCAGTCGAGCGCAAGGCGGGCGAAGCGTTCGGCGGCGCGCGCGTCGAAGTCGGCGGGCAGGGCGGGCATAACGATCAGAAGGAGAAGCAGGGCGAGGGTCGTGCCCATCGCCCTACAATAACGCACTGCGTAGGGACTAAAGTGCCTTCGCCGGTCTTCGACCTGCCATCCGGATCGAAGATCGAGATGGCCCTACCTGATGGGCTACGCCCGACGCCACTAGAATAGGCCAAACTCGAGCGGGCAGAGGCTCGCCCGGTGGAGAGAGGCGCTGGACAGGCATAATCTTGTCGCTTCAAGGGAAAGCCCTCCCTTGCGGTCGGGCCTCGGATTCAGTTGGAATGCGCCTGCCGGGCCGTCAAGTGCATCGCTATTGAATGTGACCGTACGCCACCAGCGTCAGGAACTCGTCGAACTGGTCCTTGGTCATCATCTCCTGATACAACTTCACCGCGAGATCGAACTTGCTGTCGGCATATCCCGCGCCGAGCTTTTCTTTGATCTTGCCCAGTTCGTCCGCGATCAGGTGAACCACCAGTTCTTTATCTACCGCCCGCCCGTCGCTGAGCTTGGCCCCATGCCGGATCCACTGCCAGACCTGCGCCCGCGAGATCTCGCACGTCGCCGCATCTTCCATCAGGTTGTAGATCGGGACGCACCCGTTGCCGCGCAGCCAGGCCTCGAAATACTGCAGGCCGACGTCGATGTTCACCCGCAGGCCCTGCTCCGTGATCTCTCCTTCCGGAACCTGTAGCAGGTCCTCGCCGGTAATGAACGCTTCCGGCATGGCGGTTGCGATCTGGTTCGGCGCAGGCATATGCTCGTCGAAAATCGCTTTCGCTACCGGCACCAGCCCCGGATGCGCTACCCAGGTCCCATCGTGTCCCGCCTTCACTTCCCTCAGCTTGTCCTGCCGCACCTTCTCGATCGCCGCTTCATTCGCCGCCGGATCGTTCTTGATGGGAATCTGAGCCGCCATGCCGCCCATGGCATGAATCCCGCGGCGATGACAGGTCTGGATCAGAAGCAGCACGTACGACTTCAGGAAGTGCTTGTCCATCGTCACCAGCCCGCGGTTCGGGACGACGAATCCGTTCTGATTCCGGAACTTCTTGATGAAGCTGAAGATGTAATCCCAGCGGCCGCAGTTCAGCCCCGCCGAGTGGTCCCGTAGTTCGTACAGGATCTCGTCCATCTCGAACGCGCCCAGGATGGTTTCAATCAGTACGGTCGCGCGGATCGAGCCGCGCGGCACGCCGCAATAGTCCTGCGCGAAGTTGAAGACGTCGTTCCACAGGCGGGCTTCCAGGTGGCTTTCCATCTTTGGCAGATAGAAATACGGTCCGCTGCCCTTTTCGAGCAGGGCCTTGGCATTGTGGAAAAAGTACAGTCCGAAATCGAACAGCGAGCCCGATACCGGCTGGCCGTCCATCACGACGTTTTTTTCCACCAGGTGCCACCCGCGCGGGCGAACCAGGAGCGTCGCGTGTTGCGGATTGAGCTTGTACTCCTTGCCCTCGGGACTCGTGAAATCGATCGTCCCGCGGATGGCATCGCGCAGGTTGATCTGGCCTTCGATGTTGTTCGACCACGTCGGCGAATTCGAGTCCTCGAAGTCCGCCATGAACACGTTCGCCCCGGAGTTCAAGGCGTTGATGATCATCTTCCGGTCCACCGGGCCGGTGATCTCAACACGCCGGTCTTCGAGATCCTTGGGAATGGGAGCCACCTTCCAGTCCCCCGTGCGAATCTCCTCCGTCTCGGCGAGGAAGTGAGGCCGCTTTCCCGAGTCGATCTCCACCTGCCGCCGCGCTCGAGCGGCGAGCAACTGGCGGCGGCGCTCTTCAAACTCGCTCGAAAGTTTGGCCACGAATCGAAGCGCCTCCGGCGTCAGGATCTCGGCGTAGGCCTCGGTCACCTCGGCCTGCACGAGAATTCCCTCCGACCATAGCGATTCGTTCAACTGGTATCTCAACGTTGCGGAAGATGGTGTCATCAGTGGATCCTTCTTAACGTGGACTCAGGTTCCAGGCCGGCGGGTTACAAACGCCACGAACCATGATACTGCCTCGACAGGATGCCATTCATTGGAGGAAATCCCTTAGGACGACGGCAGAAGCACCTACTACCCCGACGTGACGGGCCAGTTGGGCCGGAACGATGGGGGTCTGGCCTGCAAACTGATTTATGGAGTATTTGGGCGTCCCCTCCCGCAACCTCGCGAAGAGGGGTTCGCCGATTTGGCTGACCCCGCCGCCAATCACCACGATGTCCGGATCGAGCAGGGTGATCATGCTCCCCAGCCATCGGCTCAACGCGTTGGCGGTTTCGTCGAGAACACGCAGGGCGAGGGGATCACCGGCGCTGATGGCGGCCGCCATCCCTTCACCGCTAAGCGGTTCGGCGAGAACCGATTCCGGGTATTCCTTGAGGAGGCGCCGCGCCCGCCGCTCCATGGCCGGGCCGCACGCCAGTGCTTCGATGCAGCCAATCATTCCGCAACCGCACACGACTTCGCCAAAAGGGTCGATGCTGACGTGGCCGCCTTCTCCCGCCGCCCCGTTCTTGCCGTGATAGATGCGCTGGCCGATCACAATCCCCGACCAATCCCCGTGGACAGCGTGATGTAAAACAGACTGTCGTATCCGCGGGCCGCGCCGTACAGCGCCTCCGCCAGGCCGGCCGCGTTGGCATCGTTTTCGAGACGGCACGGCACGCCGAATTCCCGCATGATCTGTTCCGCAATGGGAACGTTCCGCCAGCCTGGCAGATTCGGAGGGTTCAGCACAACACCCGTTTTCGGGTTCAGCGGCCCGGGAGCGCAAACGCCAATCGCCTGGATTCCGTCTTCCCAGACCGCCTGGATCGCCGTCCGCAGTTGACGGTAAGATGCTTCAAAGCCCTCGCCGGCCAGCGTCGGCACGGTGATTTCGCGAACCAGTTCCGCCCGCTCATTCACCTGCGCCGCCGCGATCTTGGTCCCTCCAATGTCCACGCCTAGTACAGTCATTGTCCTCCGCCGAGAATCGGGCAAGAATTTTCATCAAACAGAAATGGTGATTCTTGTTATCCTAATGCCAAGACATGGGGCTGATCACGGTTACTGGACAAACCGGTTGCCGGGCGGACGAGGTAGCCCGAATCGTCGCATTGCGTTTAGGGTTCCACCTCGTCACCGAGACGCGAATCCAGTCCGCGATTGAGAACGAGTTTGCAGGCTCTATCCCGGACAAAGCGTACCCCGATGTCCTTGCTTCCATTCTGGCGCACCTGGCGGTCGAGGAGCACCTGATCGTCGTGGCCGAGGGAGCGGAGTCGCTGGCCCATCACTTTCCCGGCGCTCTCCGTGTTCTGGTATCCGCCCCGGAGACGGCCCGCGTCGGTCGCATCATGCTCGACCAGCGTCTGGAGCGGCCCGCGGCCAAAGAGCAACTGAAAGAAATCGAGACCCATCGCCGCCAGGTTCGACGCCGCCGTTTCGGACGCGGCACTCCACCGGCCGAGGCGTTCGACATGATGCTCAACACCCAGTCGATGGATGCAGAGCAGTTGGCCCAGATGATCGAAGCCGCGGCGCATGCGACACGCCTTCCCGACTTCGACTACCTGTCGGCGGAAGCCGAAGCGCAGCTGCAGTTTCAGCTCCGCCTGCGCCTGGCCAAGCACGGCATCGCTCCTCCAGGGACGGAGGCGCTTCGCAAGAAAGGCTTCGCCCATGGGAGCGAAGAGATCTTCGCCAACCTGCTGGACTTCTATCGCATCCCGTGGGAATACGAACCGCGCAGCTTTCCGGTCGAGTGGGATGAACAGGGCAACGTGACGGTCGCGTTCACGCCGGATTTCTACCTGCCCGAGGTAGACATCTATGTCGAGTTGACGACGATGAAGCAATCCCTCGTCACAAAGAAGAACCGCAAGGTCAAACGGCTGCGTGAGATTTATCCGCACGTCAACATTCAGGTCTTCTACCTCAAAGACTTCCAGAATCTCATCTTCAAGTACGGGCTGGCCGAGCGGCTCGTCACGGCATGAACCCCGCCGGTGATTACCCTCCGGGTATCGAGCGCGTCCTGTTTACCGGGGAGCAGGTGGCCGCGCGCATCCGCGAAGTCGGCATCGAGATCACCCAGCGATACCAACACCGGCCCTTCATCAAACTGGTGGGCGTTCTGAAAGGCTCTGTCTTCTTTCTCACGGACCTCGCCCGCGAGATCCGTGTGCCGGTCAAAATCGACTTCCTGGCCATTTCCAGCTTTTCGTCCAAGCCCGGCGCACCCGGCCTGGTCCGGATTGCCAAGGACCTCGACGAACCCATTTTCGACGAGGACGTCATCCTGGTGGAGGACATTGTCGACACCGGGTTCACCTTGCGATACCTGCTGCAAACCCTGGCCGGCCGCGGGCCGAATTCTCTTGCCGTCTGCACCTTCCTCGACCGCACGTCGAAGCGCATCGTCCAGGCGCCGGTGGAGTTCCGGTGTTTTGAGATACCGGATCGCTTCGTCGTCGGTTGCGGCCTCGATCACCAGCAACTGTACAGGAATCTACCTTACCTGGCCGCCATGAAGCCTGAGTCGCAACGAGGGTGAACGGCCGGCGCATCACGCCGGTCAGCCGACGCACCGATTCGAGGGCGAAGGGCAGAAGCCGCCGGGTTCCCTGCTATCCTGAAGTCTCCCTTTTATGTTTCTGAAGATCCTGGCGCATCCGGTATTCGTCAACCTGAACTATCACATGCCGATGATTGTGGACCTGCGGCATCCGCTGATCATGCTTCAGGGAGAGAACGGTTCCGGCAAATCGACCCTGCTGCACTCCATTCATCTGGCGTTGCGCGACGAAGAGGTGGACGGTTACGTGTATCGCCTGGATCCGGGAGAGGTCAAGATCGGCGAGACGTTTCTGTTCGACGCCGAAGCGCACAATCCCCGCACGAATCTCGAATTCTTCAAGGACGAACCGCGGATGCTCGAATTCCTGCGCATGGCCAGCCACGGACAGGTAATGCTCTCCATGTTCTCGCAGAACTTCCCCAGCTTGCCGGAAGGGACCATGTTGCTGCTGGACGAACCGGAGATGGCGCTCTCGCCGTCAAACCAGCGGCGCATTCTCAAGATGATGAAACAACTAGTCGCGGAAAAGAAATTCCGTATCATCTGCGCCACCCACTCGCCCATCCTGATTGAAGACGGGGAGACGTACGTCATCAACCTGGACAATCACCTCAACAAAAACGTGCCGTCGATGGATCTGGGCATCGAAGGCGCCAGCATGATTCAATAGCAGACGCCTGCCGTGGCGCGAGAAACGCTCGTCGATTTCCTGGGTGATGTGGCGGCGTCGGACGAGGAGTTCCTCGTCTACGACGACGGATACCGAAGCTGGCGCTACCGGTACCGCGAGGTGGCGGCCGCCGCGCGCGGATTCGCAGCGCGGCTGAGGCGGGAGGGTCTTCAACCTAAGGACAAGCTGATCCTCTGGTGCGAGAATCGCCCCGAGTGGATGGTGGTCCTGTGGGGCTGCCTGCTGGAAGGGGTCGTGGTGGCGCCGATCGATTTCCGCTCATCGGCGGAACTGGTGCGGCGGGTGCAAGCCATCCTCGGGGCCAAGGCCCTGGTGGCCGGCCACGAAGTGCCGGAGGGAACCGTGGAGGGCCTGCCGCGCTGGCCCGTCGATTCCGTCGAATGGACGGATGGCCCGCCGGCGGCCCATCGGGCAAATGGCAAGGATCTGGCGGAGATCATCTTCACGTCGGGCGCGACCTCCGATCCCAAGGGTGTGACGATCACCCACCGTAACGTACTGGCCAATCTCATTCCCGTCGAAGGTGAAGTCCGGAAGTACTTGCCGTACGCGCGCCCGTTCCGTCCGATCCGCTTCCTGAACCTGCTGCCGCTCAGCCACATGTTCGGCCAGGTAATGGCGGCATTCATCCCGACCATGCTGCGGGGGACGGTGGTGTTCATGCGCGGCTACAACCCCGCGGACATCGTGCGGCAGATCCGTACGGGGCGGATTTCGGTGCTGGTGTCCGTACCGAAGATCCTGGAAGTGCTTCGGGAATACGTCGTGCGCCAGACGCCGGAGGCGGCCGAACGGATTCCCGGCAACACCCACTGGCTCTATCGCTGGTGGAGGTATCGCCGCGTCCACCGGCTATTTGGCTACAAGTTCTGGGCGTTCATCGTAGGCGCCGCGCCGCTCGATCCGGACCTGGAGGAATTCTGGTCCCACCTGGGGTTTGTCGTGATCCAGGGATACGGCTTGACGGAGACCGCTCCCGCTGTGACGGTGAACCACCCGTTCCACACACGGCGAGGTGCGGTGGGCAAGCCCATCGCGGGGGTGGAAGTGAAGGTGGCCGACGACGGCGAGATCCTGGTGCGCGGCGACAACGTGACCCAAGGGTACTTCGGCCTGGCTGAGGAGAATGCCGCCGCATTCGCCGACGGTTGGCTGCACACCGGTGACATCGGCGAATTGGACAGCGAGCGGCGTCTGTACATTCGCGGCCGGAAGAAGGAGATGATTGTCACGCCGGAAGGGCTGAACGTGTTTCCCGAAGATGTCGAACGCGTGTTGCACACGCTTGCCGGCGTTCGCGATTGCGCGGTCGTCGGCCGTACGGAGGCGGGCAAGGAGCGAGTCCACGCCGTGCTGAAACTGGATGGGGACACGGACGCGCAAGCGGTCATCGCCCAGGCCAACCAGCGGCTGGAGGATCATCAAAGGATTCGCGGCGTGTCGCTCTGGCCGGGGCAGGACCTGCCGCGGACCGAGGGGACGAAGAAGTTGAAGCGGACGGAGATCCGCAAGTGGGTGATGGAAGGTGAACGGACGCCGGATGCGCCGGCCGCAGCCGTCTCCGGTGTGGAAGCGGTGTTGGCTAGGTACGCGGCGGGCCGCCCGATCACCGCGCAAACGCGGCTGGACGACCTTGGTTTGAGTTCCCTCGAGCGCGTGGAAGTGCTGATGGAACTCGAGGAGCGGTTCGAGCGGCCGGTTGACGAGTCGCGCTTTTCGGGCGCTCAAACCGTGGCCGAGATTCAGCGGCAGATGGATAACCCGGACGGCGAACCGGCGGCGCCGCTCGAAGCGGTGGAGTTCCCGCGCTGGAATCGCACGCGGTGGGCCTGGTGGATCCGGCGGCTGAGCCTGCCCACGTGGGTGCTGCCCCCGGCGCGCCTGTTCGCGTGGGTGCGCACCGAAGGCCTCGAAAACCTGCGCGGCGTCAACGGCCCGGTGATCTTCGCGTCCAACCATCAAAGCCACTTCGATACGCCGGGCATTTTCTGGGCGCTGCCGGCCCGCTTCCGCTACCGCGTCGCGCCGGCGATGTCGAAGGAGTTCTTCAAGGCGCACTTCTTCCCACAGGGCTGTTCCCTCTACGACCGTTTCACCACCTCGCTCGAGTACTACCTGGCGTGCCTGATGTTCAACGGGTTTCCTTTTCCGCAGAGGGAGAGCGGTGCGCGCATCACGCTTCGCTATGCCGGTGAGCTGGTCAGCGAAGGTATTTCCATTCTGATCTTCCCGGAAGGACGGCGAACGGTGGCGGGCGAGATCTCCCGTTTCTTTCCGGGCGTCGGCATGATGGCGTCTCGGCTGAAAGTTCCTGTGGTGCCGGTTCGGATTCTGGGCTTCGACAAGATTCTGCATAAAGACTGGCGGATGGCGATTCCGGGGCGGGTTCGGGTGGTGTTCGGCGAACCGATGGCGCTGGAAGGCGAAGACTACGCCGTAATCGCCGCCCGGATTGAGGAGGCGGTGCGGGCACTGGCGAAGGATGAATGAACGGCGGCAGCGCGCGGCGAACAAGGAACTCAAGACCCTCGATCGGGTCCTGTCGCGGGCCGGCATCGGTTCGCGGACCGAGGCGCGGCAATGGATCGGCGCCGGCAGGGTCACGGTGAACGGCCGGAAGATCCAGACGCCCGACCACTGGGTGGATGTCGACCGCGATCGCGTCTCGCTGGATGGCCGGCCAATCCGTGCCGCCCGAAAGCGCTACCTGCTGCTGTACAAGCCCACGGGCTATCTGACGACGTACAAGGATCCCCAAGGACGGCCGACGGTGTACGACCTGCTGGCGGACGTTGAGGAGTGGGTTTTCCCCGCCGGGCGGTTGGACTTCGACACCAGCGGCCTGCTGATCCTGACCAACGACACGGAGTTCGGGGACCGGCTGACGGATCCTCACTACAAAGTGCCGAAGACGTACCTGGTGAAAGCCTCCACGCGATTGAGCGACGAGCAACTGGATCGACTCCGCCACGGTGTCGCGTTGAACGACGGCCCGACTCTCCCAGCGCGGGTCGAGCGGCTGCGGGATTCGGAAAAGTACACTCACCTGGAACTGACGATCACCGAAGGCAGGAACCGGCAGGTGCGGCGAATGATCGAGGCGATCGGGAGCAAGGTGCTGAAACTGGTGCGTACGGCGATCGGGCCAATTCGGATCGGCGACCTGGCGATTGGGAAGTGGCGGGAACTGACCGTGGAGGAACTGCGCCGGTTGCAGCGGGAGCGCCGGTCTCCGGCCGACGCAGCGCCACGCAGTTGAATGGGAACGAGCAGACCTGCCGGCAAGGACTATCCCCGCTGCGATTCAACAAGAATCCTTGCGCAGCGGGTCCGCTTGCGCGAAACTAGCCTTAATTGCTTGCGTCCTTACGCACATTTGGGTGCGTTGACACACGTTTGAAGGCGAGGAGAGAATAGTTCTACTCATGAAAACTTTCGCGGTCAAGACTTCGATTCGTGCAACGCCGGAACGCATCTGGGCCTTGCTTACCAACGCCGCTGGATACACTCGCTGGAACAACACAGTGGAAAACGTCGATGGAACGATCGCCCTGGGCGAACGTGTCACTGTGCATCCGAAGAGCAATCCGGGCCGGGCATTCCCGGTGAAGGTAGCGGAATTTGAACCTCCGCGCCGCATGGTCTGGAGAGGCGGCATGCCGCTTGGACTCTTTAAGGGTGAGCGGACGTTCACGCTCAAGCCAGGCGCGAATGGCGATGTCGAGTTTTCGATGCGGGAGGAATATAGCGGGTTGATGGCGGGGGTGATCGGCCGCTCCATTCCAGATTTACAGCCCGCATTTGACGAATTTGGTAACGATTTGAAATGCGCCGCGGAGGCGGAATAGGAAGAACGATGGCAGCTAGAGCGGGCACTAAAGAGAATCCGTGGAAACTGAAAACGCCACCCGGAACGTCGGAATTCGAAGCTTACAGGGACGAGGCCTCAGCCCCCCCCGCGCTGGTGGTTCAGGTGGGGTCTACCCAACTGCGCTATCACCTGCGCTGCATTGAGGACTTGCACGCCATGTTGAAGACACATGGCGACTGGATGCCGCTCGGAAGCGCTGACGAACAAAAACCGGCAGCTGAGGGAACAGTGGAAGCATGGGGACGGTCGCCCGGGAATCCCGTGGGCGGGTGGTACGGCATGAAGAAGGGCTTTCGTGGCCGGTTCGGAATGTACGTTCCGCCGGTGCTGAAGAAGCTCGGGTTAGCGGAAGTGGAGGAGAATCCCCGGAATAACCGGATGCGGGCGATTTGAGGGCGCGCAAAGACGAAGTGCACTTGTTTCCGTACAAGGGCGGCCTCCAGCCTTACAAATTGAGAAGTACCGCCTTCCGTCCTCAGGATCAACCCTTCTTCGTCCGACTCTGCGCGTACTCCCGCAGAAACTCCGGTTCGCGGAGATGGAGGTGCCGGGCCAGTTTCTCGAGGCTGTATCTTTCTCGACGGCACCACGTGTACCGTGTATGACGCCCGGCCCCGGACCTGCGAGAACTTCCCTCATCTGACGACTTCGGAAGGGTCGCTCGTCAGCCGGATGTGGGAGATGGTGGATCGCGCCGTCTACTGCCCGATCGTCTACAATACGCTCGAAGCCTGGAAAGATGAGTTGGG
>JBJXGR010000219.1:0-10440 GCA_046160045.1 Bryobacteraceae bacterium | reverse complement strand
AGATGCTGCGGGATACCGCCCTGCCGCTCGTGCCGGTCATCCTCACGGGCGGCGAACACGTCAACTACTCCCACAGCCACACCCACGCGCCCAAACAGGATGTGGTCACCGCGCTCGCCGTGCTTCTCGAGCAGCGCAAGTTCCTCGCCGACCGCGCCCTTCCGCTGGCTTCCGCGTTCCTGCGCGAAATGGAGACCTTCCAGGCGCGGTCTCTGCCCTCAGGGCGTGTCCGGTTGCAGGCGCGCCGCGAAGCCGATCACGACGACCTCGTCATGGCCGTGGCGTTGGCTTCCTGGTATGCCGTCCGCCAGTGGCCGGAGATCCTTCGCCAGGATCCGCTGCCTCGCGCTTCGGATCCGTTCTACCTGTGACCTCCTTCATCGCGGAACCGTAGCCGTCTACGGCTTCCGATGTCGCCGACTCCACTTTGCCGCGGCCGGGGTAGTTGCACCACGGAAGGATATAACGAACCGGCTCCACGGTGCGGTACGGGATCGCATACAATGACGGGTTCACGGGTTTCGCTATGTTCACTAGGCGGAGTTTTCTAGGTGGCGCGGCAGCCGGGCTGGGTCTGTCCCCGCGATTGTGGAGCCAGGAGGGCGCCCTCATCAAGGCCGGATTCGCCGAGCGCGACATCACCCCGGATATCGGGATGGAACAGCCCGGCGGCTACGGCAAGAGCTTCCACAAGACCTTTCACGATCCCTGCAAAGTGCGGGTGGCCGTCTTCGATGACGGGCGCAAAGTGGTCGCGTTGATCGGCCTCGACGCCCTCGCCGTGTCGCGCTGGGTGGTGCTCGAAACGCGAAAGCTCATCCGCGAAAAGACGGGCATCCAGGAGGATGCGGTCCTGATCGGCGCCTCCCACTCGCACTCTTCGGGACCGCTCGCGATGGTGGAACCGCATCAGTACGACCACGCTTCGCCTTTGGTGCAGAAACTGGCCTACGAACACTCCTCGGCGGAAGATCCCGGCTATGCGCGGCGGGTGATTCACGAGATGGTGCAGGGGGTGGCGCTGGCTTACTCGAACCGCGTCGAGGCGCGGTGCGGGGCCGGGTTCGGCATCGAGGACAAGGCCGCGTTCAACCGGCGGGTCCGGATGAAGAACGGGCGGACATTCACACACCCCGGCAAGGGCAATCCGGAGAGCCTGGGCTACGCGGCGCCCATCGATCCGCAGGTGGGCGTGATCGGCGCCTGGGACGCAAAGGACCGAATGTTGGGCTGCGTGGTCAACTACTCCTGCCACGCGACCACCAGCCCGGGAGGCATCTCGGCGAACTGGATCTATTACCTGGAAAAAGTCATCCGCGGCGGCATGGACTCTGGGGCGCCGGTCGTCTTCCTCCAGGGCGCCTGCGGGGACATCACGCAGGTGGACAACTTGAATCCGGAAGCCAATCCGGGGGCTGAGGAATGGGCGCGGCTGGTCGGCGGGCGCGTGGGAGCCGAAGCCGTCAAGGAGCTGATCAGCATGTATCCTGGGCCGTTCGGACCGGTGGAGGCGCGGAACCGGGTCCTCAAGATCAAACGGCGGAGGCCAAGCGCCGAAAAGATCGCCAAGGCCTTGGAGTTGGTGCGGAAGACCCCGGCCGAAGTCGGCGCGACGGTGTGGACGTTCGCCAAAGAGACGCTGATGGCGGATGCGCTGGCCGCGAAGTGGCCGGTGGTGGACGTGGAGGTGCAGGCCGTGCAGGTAGGGCCCACGGTGTTCATCACGAATCCGGCCGAATACTTTGTGGAATTCGGTCTCGACATCAAGAAGAGGAGCCCGTTCCCGTTCACCTTCCCGGTGGAACTGGCCAACGGATGCGTGGGATACGTCCCGACCGAAGAGGCCATGAGCCCCTCGGGCGGAGGCTACGAAACCAGGCTGACAGCCTACAGCAACCTGGAGGTCTCGGCGGGACGGCAGATGGCGGATACGGGTGTGGAACTGGCCAAGACCCTGAAGCCCGGAAATGTTCCCAAGCGTCCAATGGCTCCGAAAGGCAAACCCTGGGAATACGGCAACCAGCCGGCGGAGTTGAACTGACATGCGACTGTTCGGATTGACGGTGTGCCTGGCGGCGGCAACGTTCGCGGCGGTCGAGGTGGAGCACGTCGGCGGAGGCGGTACCGCCGAGGCCGGCGCGCCGGTGATGAACTTGCACCTGGTGGAACCGTTCGGGGTCGACTTCGACGATCAGGGCAACTGGTACATCTGCGAGCATAAAGGCGAGCGTGTGGTGCGCGTCAATCCCGACGGATCGACCACGCTGGTGGCGGGCACTGGCTCCGAGGGCTATTCCGGCGACGGCGGGCCGGCCACCGCCGCTCAGTTCAAGGATCCGCACGGGATCGTGATCACACGCAACCGCCTGATGTATGTCGCCGATACCCAGAATCATGTCGTCCGGAAGATCGACCTGCGCACGGGAACCATTACGACCATCGCCGGCACGGGCAAGGCTGGTTTCGCCGGTGACGGGGGCCCGGCGACGGCGGCGCAATTCAACGGAACGTTCGGCATTGCCATCAATCGCCAGCAGGATCAGCTCTACGTGGCCGATCTCGGCAACCGGCGGGTTCGCAAGGTCGATCTCAAGACAGGTCTGATTACCACGCTCGCCGGCACCGGGACCAAAGGCGTGCCGCCGGACGGCGCCAAGGCAGCGGACAGTCCGCTGGTGGATCCGCGCGCGGTGGCGGTGGACTCGACAGGCAACCTGTATATCCTCGAGCGAGGCGGCAACGCGCTCCGCGTCGTGAATGCTCCAGGTGTTATCCGCACGCTGATTGGACCCGGGGCCGTGACGCCTGATCTGAAAGGTCCGAAGCACCTCTGTGTCGACCGCAAAGGCAACGTGATCATCGCCGACGCGGAGAACAACCTGGTTCGTCTGTACAATCCGCGGACGGGAAAAACCCTGACCCTCGCCGGCACCGGGAAGCAGGGCGCGCAGATCGAAGCTTCCGACCCGACCCAGACCGAAGTGGCCCGTCCTCACGGGGTGACGGTCGACCGGCGCGGGCGCTTGTGGATCGTGGACAGCTACAACCACCGGATCCTGAGGCTGACGCGGTATCGGACCCAATGATCCAGTCTCGTTCTCAGCCGACCTTGCCGGATTGACGTACCAGCAGAACCCCTGATGGTGCCAATAAAATCTTTCTTCTTCCCTTTGCCGGGTAATCCGATAGAGTAGAACGAAGAAAAACAACGAGGATCTCCCCGCAGAGACTGAACCTCGACCGTTCAGGGTCCGCCTCCTCCCCGCGCACCCTCCTCCGTTTTTCTTGCTTCGGGCTTTCATCTGACAGGACATTGAAAGGAGCGTTAGTGACGCAGGATTTGTGTATCCGTGCGCTGTTGACGTGTGCGATGCTGCCCTGGCTGGCCACCGCCCAACAGACGGAAGAGGCAACGCAGCCGCCCGTCGTCGCGCCTCCCGGCAGCCGCATTCTCTGGAGCGGCATTTTTGACGGGCACTATTCGTTCGCGAACAACCATCCTTCCACCAACGCCAATCAGCTAAGAAACTTCGATGTGAAGGCCGATCGTTTTGCGTTGACGATGGTCCGCGGGGCGCTGGAGATGGCGCCGGAGCCATTCGGATTCAAGGTCGACATCGGATACGGAAAAGGCTACGACGTGCTGAATTTCAACGAACCTCGGGAGGCCGCGCAGATTATCGGGCAGATGTACGCGTCCCTGAAACCGAAAAACTGGAAGGGCGTGCAGGTGGATTTCGGCAAATTCATGACATCGGCGGGCGCAGAAGTCTTTGAGACTCACCTGAACTGGAACTACTCCCGCAGCTACCTGTTCGCACTGGGACCGTATTATCACTTCGGCGGGCGCGTGACCGTACCGCTGCAGAAACATGTGACGGCGGGGTTCCAACTGGTGCAGGGCTGGAACAACATCGTCGACAACAACGGCGCCAGAACCACCGGCTTCACGATGTCGCTCACCTGGGACAAGATTGCCTGGTCACACAATTACTATGTCGGTCCCGAAGGGCCTTCCGGGGCGAGCGGGATGCGGCACTTCTACGACACGGTGCTGCTCCTCAATCCAAACCGGCGGGTGAATGCCTACATCAACTACGACTACGGCATTGACCAGAACCCGATCGACGGCCGGAAGCGATTCCTGGGAATAGCCACGGCGGTTCGGATTGCGGTGTCGGACCGCCTCTCTCTCACGCCGAGATATGAGTGGTACAACGACGTCGACGGCGCGGCATTCATTACCGGAAGGAAGCAGAAGTTGCGCGAAGTGACGGTGACCGGAGACTGGAGGTTCCGCAACGGCCTGATCGCTCGCGCGGAGTTCCGGCGCGATGCGTCGAATCAGCCCTTCTTTGATCGCGGCAATCAGGCAGGAGCCGCCAGGGGCCAGACCACCATGCTGGTGGGATTTGTCGCCACGATCGGTCCCCGTTAGGATCGATTCCAACCCCTTCAGACTTCCACCCAGTTGCGCCGTTCGAGAATCGTGGGCGGCTCATAGGTGTGGCCGGCCGCCAGGCGCTTCTCTTCACGCCGCGCCGTCCAGAGCAGAAATGGACCGGCCAGCCGCGCCCACAGCCTCGTTGCCGCTCCGAACTCGCGTTCAATCTCGCCGCGCAGCGCGCGGACCTGCTCGCTGACTTCCCGATTCGTTCGCCGCAAGCGCTGCTCCATGGCCCACAGCACCGCGCTATAAGCGCTCCTCAGGTTTCGCACTTCCCATTCAAAACGGCGGCGCACCCGCGAGTCGGGATCGTTCTTGTAGCGCAGCCATCCCTGAAGCGTCGTGCGGCTGATGCGAAACAGGCTCGGCCCGTTACGCTCGAAGTCGCGCCAGAAGGCCCAGTCCAGCAGCCTCTTCGATTCATCGCGCGAAATCGCCTGGTGCTCGAAGTTGAATTTGAACTGACCATGAATATCGGCCAGATCGACGTCGACCAGGCGTCCTTCCGAAGCCATCTGCTGATACAGCGGAGTCCCGGGCACCGGCGTGTAGAGCATGAACTGATGGAAGTCCGTTTCGTGCGCCACGGCGTGCTCGATTTCCCCGGGCAGATTCTGAGGAGTGTGATGCTCCATTCCCACAATGGTCGAGCCCAGCAACTTGATCCCGTGTGAGCGCAACTCGCGCGAGAGTTCCAGCGTGTCGGCGTTGTGCAGCTTTGCATACTCCGACCGCGGGGATTCCAGTCCCAGCCAGATCCACGAGATTCCCAGTTCTACTAACTCCCGAATCGTGTACTTGCGAATGGCATTCACCGACGAGAACACGTACAAGGCCCAACTCTTGTTATGCCGCTTCATCCGGTCGAGAAGGTCGACGGCCCGCTTTCGCTGTAGCAGGAAATTCTCGTCCATTACGAAGAACGAATGGGCTCCGAGGTCTGCTTCCATCCCGGACATTACCTGAAACAACTCCTCGCCGCTTTCATAGAAGTTCAGCATCTTTCCCTTGCCGCCAAAGAACGACGAGGTTGTGCAGAAATTGCAGCCCATGGGACAACCGACCGACGGGATGATGGTCGCCGCGGTGTCGCCCGGATGGGTCGGAATCCGGATGCCCATCGCTCGCAGGTCAAACCCGGAGACAATCCGGGGATGGCGAATGGGGGCGCACTCGTCCTCGCCCAAGTACCGCCGCATCCACGCGATGCCCTCGCCGCGCACGAGGTGATCGGCGTCGACCATCGTTTCGATGCCCGGAATGGCGGTGACGTGCCCTCCGACGACGATGACGGACTGGGGTGAAAGCTCGCGCACCATGCGGCACATCTCACGCACTTTGCCGACGTTGACGATGATCGACGAAATGCCCACCACGTCATAGCGGCCGCGGGTGAGTTGTTTGGCGAACGCCTCGCGCGTCGGGAAATCCAGAAGGGTCGAGGGCGCCGAGATGTTCTCCTGGATCATCATGATCCCCCACGACCGGTGAAACATCCGAAGGGAAAACGCACCTTGCGCTCGTGTAACCTGATTATGGTAAAGCTCCATCGGGTTGATGGAGCGGCTTCCGAATTCGTCGTCTTGAGCGTAGGGGCCGAAGACGGAACTCAGGAGAATGCGGGCCTGACGGCCCTTGGGGTGTGGCGACATACCAGAAGTCCTGAGGAGGGCCTTACAAGTACGACTCTACGCCCGACCCTTTGGAAATCGATGTAATCTTTTCGTCACAAATTCCGCGCGCAGGGACTAAAGCCTAAGTTCTCGAACGAATCTGCGCCGAAACCATCGCTCCCCAGGCGATCGAAACCGACAGCCGGGGAGTGTTTCCGACCCTGTCGACGGACGCTCTCCGCGACGCAGGATTGTGGGGTGTTGTCAGCACACCCGATGTGGGCGGACTGGCGTTGGGCACCCGCGCCGCGGCCAATGTGATCCCGCCGGGTGGCCCAGGAGTGCGGCTCCACCGACATCCTGCTGACCATGCATTATTGCGCCGCCGTGGTGCTCGAAGCCCGCGCTCCTCCCGAAGTGCGCCGGCAGGCGGCAACGGGAGGGCAACTGGCGACCCTTGCCTTCAGCGAAGCCGGTTCCCGCAGCCATTTCTTCATCTGACGCCATATACTCCCTTGACGGGAGCCCCACTTAGTACCAATGGTCTACCTAGTTGGCACGTAGGGTGTTGTACCCCCGTTCTTGACCCTAAAGACCTTATTGGTCCATTGGTACTAGTAGATCTATCCTGGAACGACAATGGAGGCTTTCCAACGGTTCATGTTTCGACCCCTGCAGTGGACTCTCATCTTCGGCATCGCGAGCGTAGCTTCCGGTGCTGTGACGGTCACGGTTACCCCGGAGCGGGCCACGCTTCGCGTGGTCAGTCAACAGAAGTTTGATTCGACGGTTACCGGTGCAATTACCCCTTACAACCTGGTTTGGACCGTCAACGGCATCGCCGGCGGCAACGCGGTGTTGGGCACGATCACGGCCGACGGACTCTACACGACCCCGGCGGCTCCGAACTCGCCCGACAACAGGGTGACGGTGCGGGTCCAGGTAATGAAACCGGCCACTACGCCAACGGGCGCCCCCACGCAACTGGCGGCCAAGTCGGTGCCGGTGAGCCTGCAAAACCCGAGGCCGGCGATCTCGCAACTTCAACCGTCGATCGTGAAGCCCGGACCGTTTGAAATCACGCTCACCGGCAGCGGCTTTCTGCCCACGACGAAGGTACTCCGCAACAAGGCTGAGCAGGTTGTCCGCTATGTGTCCTCGACGCAACTGGTGGTGAGCGGGACCAGCACCGACCAGCAGATTGGCGATCTGATCGTCCTCAAGGCCACCAACCCGTCGCCAGGCGCTTCGGGGTCCAACCTCGCGCTGGCCGAAGTCCATACCTGGACTCAGCCATTGATGACCCATGCCAATGCCCATAGCTTTTTGCGGTTGGCCAGTTTCGGTCCCACGCCATCGAGCCTCGACCAACTGCAGGGAATGGGCATCCAGCCGTGGCTAAACGATCAGTTCGCGATGGCTCCGTCGGAGTTCCCGAACACTCTGCTCAGAATGCCACTCGAGTACTCGCAGGAACACTTCTATCGACTGGCGCTGACGGCGCCCGACCAGTTACGGCAGCGGGTCGCGTTCGCCCTGCACAAGATCTGGGTCGTGTCGGGTGTGGAGGTCGACTGCGCCGAGGCATTTATCCCCTATTATCGAATACTTTACAGCAGAGCCTTCGACAACTACTTGAATATCATGAGAGACGTCGCCCTCAATGTGGCGATGGGCGAATACCTGGATATGGTGAATAACAAGAAGGGCGTCGGCGATTCGTTGCCCAACGAGAACTGGGGCCGCGAGCTGATGCAATTGTTCACCATCGGCCTGAGCAAGCTCAACCGGGACGGCAGCGCCGTCACGGATCTCCTGGGCCAGCCACAGCCGACCTACGGCCAAGCCGAAGTCCTGGAGGTGACGCGCGCATTCACTGGCTGGACCTACCCCGACACCCGCGCTGGGTCGCCCACCTCATTGAATTCGCCGCGATACACCGGACCGATGGAGCCCGTCCAGCGGTATCACGACACCGGCGTCAAGAAGCTGTTGAACGGCGTGGTGGTTCCAGCCGGGCAGACCGCGGAAAAGGATTTGGAAGATGCCCTCCAGAACCTCTTCAACCATCCCAACGTTGGCCCGTTCATCGGCAAGCAGTTGATCCAGCAACTGGTGACCAGCAATCCCAGCTCCGGCTACATCGACCGGGTCGCCGCCGTGTTCAACAACAACGGCCAGGGCGTCCGCGGCGATATGAAAGCGGTGGTCACCGCGGTCCTCACCGACAACGAAGCGCGTCCGGCCAATGCCGGGGCGCTACGGCCGAATGCGGGCAAGCTGCAGGAACCCGTCCTGTTCATTTCCAGCATGCTGCGGGCCCTCAAGGCTCGCGTGACGGACCATCCCTTCGTGGCCGACCTCTCCTCTGATATGGCGCAGCGGGTGTTCTACCCGCCGAGCGTGTTCAGCTACTTCTCTCCCAACTACCGGATTCCCGGTACGCAGTTGTTCGGCCCCGAGTTCCAGATTCTCTCCACGGCGACCGCGATGGTTCGCGCGAACTTCGTCACCACGCTGGTGACGGGAGGTTTCGGAAGTGACGTCCGCATCGACTACAACACCATGTACACGCTGACCGAGGATCCGCCTAAGCTCGTCGATCAAGTAAACAAGCTCCTGTTGGGGGGCAAGATGCCCAAACCCATGTACACCTCCATCCTGACGGCGGTGGAGGCAGCCCCGAGCAAGGAAGAAAAGGTGCAGACGGCGCTCTATTTGACGCTGTCGTCGGGTCAATACCAGGTGGACAAGTAGGAGGCAGGGAGAAACGAGTATGCGTACACGACGGGAATTCCTCAAAAAGTGCTGTTCGCTCGGGGCGGCCGGCGCCACGGCTCATGTGACCCGCCTCGGATTGATCAACGCCAACGCCCAAAGCGCCAGCGGGTACCGGGCGCTGGTGTGCGTGTTCCTGTTCGGCGGCAATGATGCCAACAACACCATTGTCCCGCTGGACAGCAGGAACTACGCCGACTACACCAGGGGGCGCGGCCCCATAGCCCTGACCGCCGCGCAATTGCTGGCCATCGCCGACAAGAGCGGTGCGCGGCCCTTCGGCCTCCATCCGCAATTGGCCGGCTTGCAACAGCTCTACATCGAAAAACGCGTGGCCGCCGTCCTCAACGTCGGCACGCTGGTGAAGCCCACCACCAAGCAGATGATCGCGAGCGGCCAGGCGCAACTGCCGCGAAACCTCTATTCCCACTCCGACCAGACCCAGCAGTGGCAGACGTCCAATCCGCAGGGTGGAGGAACCGGTTGGGGCGGCCGCGCCGCTGACTTCATGCAATTCATGAACTCGGCTACCGGCTTCCCCACCGGTATCTCGGTGAATGGCAACGCTGCGTTCCTGAACGGCAACTCCAGCCGGCCGCTCAACGTGAACCCGGGCGCGCGCTTCGGTCTCGACGGCTTCGGCGACCCGGAGGCCGCCAAAGCCCGCGACGCGGCGATGCAGCAGATCCTCACCTTCAATACGGGCGTCCAGCTCATCACCTCGGCCAACGGCATTCTCAATGCGGGTATCCAGAACTCGCAGGCGATCAACAATGCCATCAATGCCGGCACCCCGTTTACGACGACCTTCCCGGCGACCGGCTTGGGGAATCAACTCCAGCAGGTCGCCCGGATTATCGCCGCCCGGAATAATCTAGCCATGAACCGCCAGATCTTCTTTTGCGGGTTTGGGGGCTTCGACAACCACAACGACCTTCTCCCGAGCCAGGCCGACCGGTTCTCCCAGCTTGGCCCCGCGCTGCTGCAGTTTTACCGAGCCACGGAAGAACTCGGCGTCGCCGGCTCGGTGACCACCTTCACCGAGTCCGAATTCAGCCGGACCTTCAACAGCAACACCGGCGTCGGTTCCGACCACGCCTGGGGCGGCCACCACTTTGTGCTCGGAGGCGCCGTCGCCGGCGGAGACATCTACGGCCAGTTGCCGGTCCTGCAGATTCAGGGACCGGACGATGCCGGCGATCGCGGCTTGTGGATTCCTTCGACCGGTCTCGATCAATACGGGGCAACCCTGGCCCGCTGGTTCGGAGTCCAGGCGCCCGACCTAAACACCGTCTTCCCCAATCTGGTGAATTTCCCCTCGTCAGATCTTGGCTTCCTGGGCTGATGATCCCCCCCGGAGCGGAACGGATTCCTCGTTCCGCTAGCATTTTCCAATCGAAGAATGATCCTGAAACCGTTTTCCATTCCAATGCAAGATGATCCTGAAATGGACACCCTGCAGAGGCTGCCTTTCCGAGAGAAGTTCTCCTTTCGGTGGGGGCCGCAGGCCCCAGGTTTTGATCTTGGTTCGGGAACACAGCCAACAGTCGTGGCAGTCGCGAGCGGCGAGGGGGAAAGTGGGAAACCTGCAGTTGGTTTTCC
>JBJXGR010000218.1:0-25045 GCA_046160045.1 Bryobacteraceae bacterium | reverse complement strand
CCTTCGGATTGTTCTTGGCCAGCACCCGGGTGATCGCGGCCGTCAAGGTCGTCTTGCCGTGATCGATGTGCCCGATCGTCCCGATGTTGACGTGCGGCTTACTGCGGTCAAATTTCTCTTTCGCCATCGTTGATCAGCCTCTCGCCCGGTTCCACATGTTCCCATCATGCGGAAACGCGGGAGCACGATTCTCATCATGCGCCCGCGTTCGCCGCTCGAGGGCCGTTCTCGCTCCTGGGCGAACCCGTTCTTCCTCGAACCGGATTCCTAAGAATTCCTGGAGCCGATGACCGGGATTGAACCGGTGACCTCGTCCTTACCAAGGACGCGCTCTACCAGCTGAGCTACATCGGCCCGTTACATTTTTCGCTCAGAGCTGGTGGACGGGGGAGGATTCGAACCTCCGTAGCCCCGAAGGACGGCAGATTTACAGTCTGCTGCCATTAGCCGCTCGGCCACCCGTCCAAACCTGTGCGAAGAGCCCGTTCAAACAATCCACACCTTAAACTTATGGAATGAGAACCAAGCTCGACCAGTAGTGTAACATGCTGGTTCTAGCCCGCGCCAAATTGAGTGGGAGCGGACATTCAACTAACCGCCCCCACCCTGTGCTGCTCACGTCGCTTCGGGGAACTGCTATTTCACCTGCAACCCTTCTACATACTTCGTCAGGTTGTAGACCCGCATTTGCGTGAAACCGTCGCTGCCTGACTCCAGGCTCCGGAAGATCGGGCCCCACGTCGGCATGTCGGACGACCCGTGCGCCGCCAGCGGGCTTGACACTCTCAGGCTGTTTTGGAATTTCAGTTCAGGGAACTTGCCCCCATTGTTCTTCGACAGCGTGGTCAAATCCGTGGCAGGCATTTTCAAGGCGGACGCCGCAGGGCCTTTCCCTTTGCCATCCATGCCGTGACACGATGCGCAATACGCCTTGTACATCTCGACTCCAGAGTCCTTCGGTGTCGATTTCACCGGGACCTTCTTGATTTGCTTAACTTGGGCGTTCAGCACGCCACCGGTCATGACCACCACCACTGCCAGCGCGAGCAGTATAACGCCTACCGGCTTCAACCACGGGTTAAAGGAAAGTGTTCGCATGCGATTCTCCATTCATCAATGTTCGTATCAGGGTCTACCCTAGGAAAAATCTGCAATGCGGAGACCATACTCGCTAAGGCCAGGTATCTACCTTATTCTCTTTGGGATAGAAAGCGACCGCCCAGTGGCGTCGAGGCCTCGATGCGGTATTTGACCCACCTGCTCACCCGATCGCGGGCTTTGCGCCAGAAACCACTCTCGCTGGGGGATAGATGCGAAATCGGAACCCGGATCTGCGGACGTCCGTGCATCCGGCATCCTTCAGATAGCGAACCAGGTCGCTTACGAATCCCATTTCCAGGAGGTAAAAGCGCCCGCCTGGTTTCAGGACGCGGACCATCTCTCTGATTGCCTTCTCCCGATGTGCCTGGACGTTAAACAGGTGCAAGGTCAGCGAACAGAGCACCACGTCGAAGCGGGTATCCTCAAAGGGGAGTTCGCGGGCATCCCCGGCCTGGACATGAACACGATCTTCGACCCCTTCGAGGCGGGCGTTGTCCATGGTCGCCTCGGCCCAGTTATCGGACAAATCCTGGGAGCGCCAGGTATCGACCCCAAAAGCCCTCCCGGTTCTCAACCGCTTGGCGGCGGCAATCAGCAGCAATCCGCGACCGCAGCCTACATCGAGAACCTGTTCGTCACCACGCCAGAGGATAGCGCCGATCAGGCGATCCCGCTCTTTGAGCTTTCCGATCAGGCTGCTCGACAGCAGCAGGGCAGCCTGAATCAGCGCCATCACTCCCGCCGCCAGGAACGACATCATGGGAGCATGAAGGAGGAACATATCATCCGGGACGTCAATCAACAGCCCGGATAAGACGGCGAACAACCCGAAGCAACTCAGGATCTTAGCCATTGCCGGGGAATCGAGGCCGTAGTTCGGCTTGGCGGAGGCTGGGATCGGCGACTGGCTTTCCGTGACGCTGCGGATCGACTCCGGTTCCATTTGGGGGCCCTATGTTTATCGGCAGATGGAAGCCGGTTCTATAGGTCTGGGATACCCAAGCGTGGCGCGAGCCGCTAGAATAGGGTTTTCGATGTCACTTCCCCAGTCGGCCGTCGAATTCATGTCACGGCTCACCGTCGAGGCGCGCAAGAACCCACGCCGCATCGTATTTCCGGAGGGCGATGATCCGCGGATTGTCGAAGCGGCGGCCCGCCTGGCGCGTGATCAGATCCTCAAACCCATCGTCGTTGGCCGGGCTCCGAGTCCTCCGCCCGAGGGCGTGGCCTTTGTCGATCCGGCGGACCCGGGCAGGGTTCGCAAGTACGGTCAGGTGTACTACGAGCGGCGGCGCTCTCGCGGCATCACCCGCATGGAGGCCGAAGCGATCGCCCGGCGGCCGTTGTATCTCGCAGCCTTGATGGTGGAAGCGGGCGATGCCGACGGCACCGTGGGCGGGGCGGCGAATACTACCGCGGAAACGGTGCGTGCCGCGCTGCAGTCGATCGGCACGCGGCCGGGCGCCAAGGTGGTCTCGAGCGTCTATATCATGGCCCTCCACGACCGGTCCTTCGGACACAACGGATTGATCACGTTCGCCGATTGCGTGGTGGTCGTGGAGCCGACCTCGGTTCAACTGGCCGAAATCGCGATTGCCTCGGCCAGAACTACCCGCGACCTGGTGGGAGTGGAACCGGTGGTCGCGCTGCTGTCGTTCTCGACCAAGGGCAGTGGAAGACACAAATCAGTGGATGTGGTGGTCGAGGCGCTGCGCATTGCCCGCGAACGGGATCCCGGCCTCCACATCGACGGGGAACTCCAGGCGGACGCCGCCATCTCGCTCGACGTCGGGCGCTCGAAAGCCCCCGGCTCCACCGTCGCCGGCATGGCGAATACTCTCATTTTCCCGAACCTGGTGTCGGGCAATATCGGCTATAAGCTGATGGAGCGGCTGTGTGGCGCCGCGGCGGTCGGGCCCATCCTGCAGGGTCTGGCAAAGCCCGCCAACGACCTCTCTCGTGGCGCTTCAGTCGACGACATCTATAACACCGCCGTGATCACGGCGGTCCAGGCGTGCTGCTGATGTCGCCGTTCCCGCTGATTTACCACGACCTCTACGATCTGAATCTCGGAGACCACGTCTTCCAGGCGCGAAAATACCCGATGCTGCGGGATTACCTGCTGCGGACGAAGTTTGCCGTGGAATCGGACTTTGTCGCCCCTACTCAGGCGACGCAGGAGCAGGCTGCCGCCGCTCACGACCCCGGTTGGGTCAAGCGTCTGGCCACAGGGACGTTGAGCTACTTCGAAATCCTCAAGCTCGAAATCCCTTATTCCCGCAAGACGGTCGAAGCCTTCTTCTACGCGACCGGAGGAAGCATTCTGACGGTTCGCCTGGCGGTGGAACGCCGTGTCGCGTTCAACATCGGCGGCGGGTTCCACCATGCGTTTGCCGGGCACGGCGAGGGGTTCTGCGCCCTGAACGACATCGCCGTCGCCATCCGTGTGGCGCAAAGAGAAGGACTGATCCAGCGGGCGATGGTGGTCGATGTCGATGTCCACCACGGGAACGGAACCGCCGCTATCTTCGCGGGCGATCCCACGGTGTTCACTCTCTCCATCCACCAGCGCGACAACTACCCCGCCGAGAAGCCGCCGTCAACCCTCGACATTCACCTCGATGACGGCGTAGGCGACGAAGAGTACCTCACCCGATTGCGCGAGGCCTTGATCCCGGCGCTGGAACGATTTAAGCCGGAGTTGGTTTTCTACGTGGCCGGCGCCGATCCGTACCAGTTGGATCAGCTTGGCGGACTGAACCTGACCATCAAAGGCCTGCACGACCGCGATCGGCTCTCGATCGGCTCATCGCTCGATGCGGGCGCGGCGGTCGCCATCACCCTCGCGGGCGGATATGCGTTCGACGCCGGCGATACGGTGGTCATTCACGCCAATACGGCCCTGGCGGCCAGCGAAGCCCTCACAGCGGGGGCGTGATCTCTCCCGCCCGCGGCGGCGAGTGGCCGCCACCCAACGGTACGGTGCGCTTCCAGCGCAACGTGGTCGACCACAAGCCCGCTGGTATAAGCAATAGGCACCCGGTGACCAGCACCGCCGTTCGCGGTGAGATGCCGTGGTCCACCAGCAGCCCGGCGATCGAACTGGAGATGGAGATCGCCACCATGTTCAGCGCCAGTTCCGTGCCGAAGACCCTGCCGCGGAACCGGTCGTGAGAATACATCTGGAGCAACGTGGTCGAGAACACCCAGATGGTCGATCCCCCGCCGTGCGCGAGCACGATCAGGAGACACGCCACCCAGAGACTGGGCGCCTGGCTCAGCAGCACATATCCGAGGGAAGCGGCGATGAATCCGAAGACGATGCCTCGCCGCAGCCGCCCTTCGCCCATCCCCGCCCACGGTGAGCTGACGAACGGGCCGAGGAGCGCCCCGATCCCGCGGGAGCCCATCAACACGCTCATGCCCAACATCGCCCCGCGTTCGGCGGGGTATCCCTGCATCGCAACCGGGAAGATCCGGTGTCCCAGCACGGGTAGCAGCACCAGGTTCGCGCCGAGGAAACCCAAACCACCCTTGACCATCATGGTCGAGCCGAGAAAGCGGTCGCTCCGCATGTAGCGGAAACCCTCCAGAATCGGCGAAAGATCCCCGAGGTCGCGCCAACGCATCGGCGGAGACTCCTGGAGGTGCGGTTCCTTGAAGCGCATCGCGCGAAGGCACCATGCCGACACGAGAAACGACAGCGCGTTCAGCACGAACACCGTCTCGCGGCCGAGAAACGCGGCGACGGCGCCCCCCAGCGTCGCCCCCACCGCCAGGTTGAAGGACCACGTGGTCGACGAGAGGGTGTTCGCGGTCAGGACATCGTCGCCGTCGGTGATGTTCGGGATCACCGCGCTGCGGGCGGGTTCGAAGAAACCCCAACCGATGGTCTCGACGAACAGCAGCGGGTAGATGAGCCACACCGTCTCCCGGCTGCGCACCAGCAACATCCCGAGAACGATGAAAATGCGCACGACATCGGCCGCGATCATTACCTGCTTACGGCTCAACCGGTCGTTGATGACGCCGGTCGTCGGAGCCAGGATCGCTTGGGGAAGCACCTGCAGCACCACCGCCAGCGACACCAGTTCCGCGCGGCCGGTCAGTTCCAGAATCAGGCTGTAGATTGCCAGAGCGTAGAACCAGTCCCCGATTTCACTGACGATTTGGGCAATCCATAGCAGCCGGAAGTTCCGGTTCCCGCTCACCAGCCGCCAATACGACAAAAGGAACTTCATTCAGGCCGTGTACAGGCCCATGCGCTTCTTCACGAGTTCCACCGTCGAAGCCGCGATGGGCCGGATCCGTTCCGCCCCTTGCACAAGGACTCCCGCCACATACCCGGGTTCGCCCGCGATCTCCCGATACCGCTTCTGAAACGGCTCCAGGTGGGAGATCACCATGTCGGCCACCTGTTTCTTCAGATCACCGTACCGCCGGCCGGCGAAGTGATTGCGCATCTCCGCCTCCGTCCAGCCGCTGAACGCCTGGAAGATGGTCAGCAGGTTAGCGACACCCGGCCCCATCGCGTCGAAATCGACGGCGGGGGCCGAATCCGTCGTCGCGCGCATGATCGCCTTGCGAGCCTTGTCCGGCGGATCGAGTAGCGCCACCGCGTGCCCCAGTGCGGTTTCCGACTTGCTCATCTTGATCCCCGGATCGTCCAGGCCCATGACGCGCGCGCCGACCGTGGGGAGGCTGGTCTCCGGCATCACGAACGTCTCGCCGTAGAGCGAATTAAACCGCTGCGCGACGTCTCGCGTCAGTTCCAGATGCTGCGCCTGGTCGTCCCCCACCGGTACGATCGCCGCCTGGTACAGCAGAATGTCGGCGGCCATCAGGACCGGGTACTGCAGCAGCCCGGCGCCGATCGATTCCTGCCTGGCGGACTTGGCTTTGTACTGCGTCATCCGCTCGAGCCAGCCCACGGGGGTCACGCAGGTCAGCATCCAGGCCAGTTCGGCATGTTCGGGAACCGCCGACTGCACCATCACGGGGGACAGTTTGGGGTCGACCCCGGCGGCCAGATAGATCGCCGCAATTTCTTCGATCTTGGCCCGCAGTTGCTCCGGTTCCTGATACACCGTCACCGCGTGCAGATCGACGATGCAGAAGATGCACTCGTAGTCGTTCTGGATGCGGACCCAGTTCTTGAGCGCCCCCAGGTAGTTGCCAATATGGAGATTACCCGTGGGCTGCATGCCGGAGAAAACGCGTTTGCGCATGTGACGAGGGGGAAAGTTCTATCCTACGACAAGCAGGCCGAGCGTTTCCCGAGCGATCATGAGTTCCTCGTCCGCCGGAATCACCCAGACCCGGGTCCGGCCGGACGCGCTCAACTCGGCTTCGGCCCCCCGGCAGGCTTGATTCCTGCTTTCATCCAGGGTCACCCCGATCGCTTCCAGGTTGCGGCAGATCCGCGATCTCACCTCGCCTGAATTCTCTCCAATGCCCGCGGAAAACACAATCGCGTCGGCGCCGTTGAGCAGCGCATAGTAGGCGCCGATATACTTGCGCACCCGGCGGCAGAAAACCTCGATGGCTGCCCGCGCCCGTTCATTGCCTTGCCGCGCCGCCGCATCCACGTCCCGCATATCGTTCGACACCCCAAACAGCCCGAGGAGTCCACTCTGTTCGTTCAGCAGCGCCGGCAGGTCCTCCACGGTTGTCAACCCGGTGGCGAGCAGATGGAGCACGACGCCCGGATCGACGTCGCCGCCGCGCGTACCCATCAGCAACCCTTCGAGAGGCGTCAGCCCCATGGACGTGTCAATCGACCTCCCGCCTTCGATGGCGCAGACCGAGCATCCGTTGCCCAGGTGGCAGGTGATCAGCTTGAACGCCGATTCCGGTTTCCCGTGGATCTCGGCGAAGCGATAGCTCAGGTACCGATGCGCCGTTCCATGAAATCCGTACCGGCGGATCTTATGTTGCGAGTACAGGGCGTAAGGCAACCCGTACAGGTAGGCGCTCGCCGGCATCGACTGATGAAAGGCCGTATCGAACACAGCGACATGGACGGCTTGCGGCGCCAGTTCGCGGGCGGCCCGGTAGCCCTTCAGGTTATGCGGATTGTGAAGAGGGGCCAACTCCGTGCAGGCTTCGATCTCCCGCTCTACCTCGGCATCGATGCGGACGCTGCGCGTGAACCGTTCGCCGCCGTGTACGACACGATGCCCCACGCCTTCGATCTGGGCGGGCCGAATGCCGGCATCGGCAAGCAAGTGGAAAGCGATCTGCAAGGCCTGCCGGTGGTTGGCAGCCTCGATGTGGCGATGTGTCGGTTCAGCCCCCGCCTCAAACGACAGGGTGGCTTGCCCGCTGCCCAAGCGTTCGACGGCCCCTTTGGCCAGCACCCGATCGGCGTTGGCGGCGATGAGTTCCGCGGAGGTTTCGACGACCTGGAACTTCACCGACTGGCTGCCGCAGTTGAGAACGAGGATCTTCATCCGGCGGGTCTATGACCATCAGAGCACACAGTGGCGCCGGGTGACGTTTTTGGTCGCCCGGCGCAGGGTCGACCATATGGCTGGTCGGGGCGTTAGGCCTGGAGCCCGAAAAGAGAGGCGTTGGGGTTCATTGCCTCGCTGTGTCTTGGCCCGGAGTCATAGATCACCAGGAGCCACTAATGCGCGGCGCATTTCCGCGAGAAACGAAACCGGATCCACGATCTTCAATTGAGGAGCTTGGCGCCGAAGGATTTCGCCCTCACGGCTGCCGTGTGCGGCTAGGTCGAGGATGTCTGCGTCCCGGCTTACCAAATGACTCGCTCCTGCCGCAATCGACAGATTAATATATGGCGCGTCTTTAGGGTCTCTTTCGTAAGTGAACACATAGGGTACTTCCTTAATGTGGATGGCCCTTTTGCTTAACGCCCTGAGAAACCGGCCGACAAGTGCATCGGTCAGCGCGGGAAACTTCTGTCGCACTCGAGGGCGTGTGAGTACTTGCCGGATCTCAGAAACGATTTCCTCGGAAAGGCACAACTCAATCGCCCCCAGTTCAACCAGCAGGAGACATACCCCGGCGGGGCTCTCCCGCCGAGCGGCGCCTTGGAGGAAAACCATGCAGTCGAAGACGGCGCGGACGTTGGGGCGATCCGGGCTCATCGATCCTTCAGAGGATTCCGATCCCGATATGCCTCCTCGCGAGCCTGGGAGAAAAGGCGGTCAAGTTCCTCGTCGCTGGCCCCGCTGGCGATCACCTGATCCCGAAAGGGCAAGAGAATCTGGCTGACCGAGGGCGTGCCCGTTACTTCCCTCGAAAGGACGGCACGGATGTAGGTATCCCGGTCGAGACCGCTCGAGTGGGCTTTCTGGTCTACAAGCCGCAAAAGCTCTTCAGGCAACGGGATCTCGATTGTTCGGGTCATTGCACGTCGGGTCTCGGCTGACTCACATTGTGCCATATCGCGGAAAAGCGGCCGCCCACGAGCAGTCATTGAGAACGTCCGGACGATGGGATGAAAGCTCATTTGCGCCTCGACCCGATCTCTCTCCTGGTACGATGGAACTCCGCCGGGCAAGCCGATCCTCGCCACCCGCCCCCGCGGGCAGCGTCGAACTTCACGGCCAACGGATCCCCAAGGCAATGATCAATCGCCGCCAACTCCTGAGCCTCCCGGGAACGGCGCTGTTGGCCTCATCCCCGCGCAAGAAGGTCGCCGCCGTCATCACCGAGTATCGCCGCAACTCGCACGCCGACGTGCGGATGCCAAAGGTGCTCGAAGGCTATCACTACAACGGCGCCTGGCACGATCCCAGGCTGCGAGTGGTGTCGATGTATGTCGACCAGTTTCCAGACAAGGACTTGAGCCGGGAGGTAGCCCGCAAACACAACGTCTCCATCTTCCCCAGCGTCGGCGAAGCCTTGCGATCCGGCGGCAAGACGCTGGCCGTCGATGGGGTGATGTTCATCGGCGAACACGGCAACTACCCGGAGAACGAGAAAGGCCAGAAGCTGTACCCGCGCTACCGGCTGTACAAACAGATTGTCGAGACGTTCCGCGATTCCGGCCGTTCAGTGCCCGTTTTCCACGACAAGCACTTCTCGGTGGATTGGAAAGAAGCGAAGTGGATGTTCGACCAGTCGCGCGAGCTGAAATTCACCCTGCTCGCGGGTTCCTCGTATCCCTTGACGTGGCGTGTACCGGCGCTGGAATTCGCGCTCCAAACGCCGGTCGAAACCGCCGTGATCGTGGGCAGCGGTCCGAAGGAAAGCTACGGCTTCCACCTGCTGGAAGGCTTGCAGTGCATGGTCGAGCGGCGGGCGGGAGGGGAAACCGGCATCGCCGCGGTCCAATGCATCGAGGGCGAGGCCGTCTGGCGCTGGACGGACGATCACGTATGGGCCGCCCAACTGCTCGACACCGCCCTGGCGCAGGCGGAGGACAAGCGGCCGGGCTCCGCGCGCGAGAACGCGAAGCAGCCCATCGCGTTCGTGCTCGAATACACGTCCGGCCTCCGGGCGGCCGTGTTCATCCTTAATGGCCACCTGACCGATCGCGCGTTTGCCGCCCGGGTACAAGGGCAACGCAAGCCGGCCGTCACGCGATTTGTCTATCAGAACGGGCGGCCGTGGGGGCATTCCACGGGTCAGGTGTACTTTTTTGAAGAGATGGTGCTCACCGGCCGCGCGGCGTATCCAGCCGAACGGACACTGCTGGTCACCGGCGCGCTGGCGGCCCTGATGGACTCGAGTTTCCGCAAAGGCGCACGGCTGGAGACCCCACATCTGCGGGTCGCCTACCGCGCGCCGGAACAATCCGTCTTCAATCAGGGTCCGATGCCGCCGCTCGCCAAACCGGAAGGGTCCTGAGGTCTGCGAAGATAGAGCACATGGCGACCACCAGCCTCGGCGCGAAGCCGAAAGTCGGACTTGCGGATTCGCGGATTCTTCGCTCCTATGCCGAACGGACTCCCTCGTCCGCAGAGTTGCACCAGCGCGCGCTGAGCCTGCTTCTGAATGGCGTGACCCACGCCGGCCGCTACATGCAGCCACATCCCATCTACATCAACCGGGCGGCGGGCTCGCGAAAATGGGATGCCGACGGCAACGAATATGTCGACTACTTCGGCGGCCACGGCGCGATGCTGCTCGGACACGGCTACCCGGCAGTGATCGAGGCCGTCACCGGCCAGGTCTCAAGGGGTGTGCACTTCGGCTCGTCGCACGAACTGGAATTCGAATGGGCCGAGATGGTCAGGAAGCTGATCCCCTGCGCCGAGCGAGTGCGCTTCACCAGTTCGGGCACCGAAGCCACGATGCTGGCGCTGCGACTCGCGCGGGCCTTCTCGGGAAAACGGGTCGTCGCCCGGTTTGCCGGCCACTTCCACGGCTGGCAGGATCACCTGGTGCTGGCGACGCCGTCGCAACCCGCGCCGGCCGGCATCCTGCAGGAAGTCGCCGACCATGTCCTAATCTGCCCGCCACACGATGTCGCCTATCTGGAGACCCTGTTCCAGAACCGCAATGACATCGCCGCGATCATTCTGGAACCGACCGGGGCGACGTTCGGGCAGATCCCCTGCTCCGGCGCGTTTCTCTCCGATCTTCGCCGGCTGACGCAAAGGTACGGCGTGCTGCTGATCTTCGATGAAGTGATCAGCGGATTCCGCTGCTCGCCCGGAGGCGCGCAGGGAGCCTATGGCATCACTCCCGACCTGTGCACGCTGGGTAAGATCCTAGCCGGCGGATTCCCCGGAGCGGCGGTGGCCGGACGCGCCGATGTGCTGGACATGCTGACCTTCCACTCGTCCGGAGACGGCATCCAGCCGCCGCTGGTCGCACATCAGGGAACGTACAATGCAAACCCGGTTTCCGCGGCGGCGGGTATCGCCACCTTGCGCGCGATCGAGGACGGGCGGGTTCACGCCCACGCGAATGCGACGGCCGCGGCCCTGCGCCACGAGATGAACGCCACGCTGAAGGAACTGGGCGTGCCGTGGTGTGTGTACGGAGAGTTCTCCGGCGTTCACATCTGGCCGAACCCGGCGAACGAGTCGGTGACAGCGGACGATATTCTGGGAGGCAAGGTACCCTGGCAGCGACTGAAGGGCGCGGTCCCGATCGAACTCCTGCACAAAATTCGCGCCGGCTTCTTGCTGCACGCGGTGGACGTCGCTCCGTGGCCGGGCGCATTGGTTTCCGGAGCCCACGGAGAAGACGATCTCGACCGCACGGTGACGGCCTTCCGCGCAGTGCTCCGGATGTTGGAGGAGGAGGGGGACTTGGGGTAGCGATTCTGCTGTTGATGACGGCGACGGCGTTCGGCCAGTTGAGGCCGGCCGAACCGGCGTCGGCAGGCATGTCGGCCGAGCGCCTGGAACGCGCGGCGTCTCTGCTGAAGCGGGAGATCGACGAGGGCCGCGTGCTGGCGGCGTCCCTGCTGGTGGCGCGCCGCGAGCGCGTCGTGCTCCATCGCGCCTGGGGCAGGTTGGCGCCTTCGGCGGATGCCGCCGCCGCGAAACCCGATACGGTCTTCCTGCTGGCCTCCATCACCAAGCCGGTCACGGTCTGCGCCTTGATGCTTCTGGTCGAGCGCGGCCTGGTGTCGCTGGATGATCCGGTCTCCCGGTACCTGCCCGAGTATCGCGGGCCGGACCGCGATCGCGTGCGGGTGCGCGACCTGCTGACTCACACCTCGGGCATGCCGGACATGCTGCCCGAGAATCTCGACTTGCGCCGCGCCAACGCGCCGTTGAGCGAGTTCGTCAAAGCCGCAGCCACCACTCCCCTGCTCTACGTGCCGCGAACCAACTTCCGCTACCAGAGCATGGGAACGCTGCTGGCCGGGGAAATCGTCGAGCGGATCAGCGGCATGCGCCTCCGCGACTTTGAAAAGAAAGAACTGTTCGACCCTCTGGGCATGAACCAGAGTTCGCTTGGCCTGGGCGGCCGGAAGATCCCGGACACCGCCTGGTGCCAGACGTCGGCCCGCGGCAATCAGGCTGATGAACAGCGCTTTGGCGCCAACAGCCCGTACTGGCGGGACATGGGCCATCCGTGGGGAGGCATGCACTCGACCACGGGCGACCTGGCGATCCTCCTCCAGACCCTCCTGAATGGTGGCACGTACAACGGCCGACGGGTTTTCAGCCCGGCAACGGTCGCCGAAATGACGCGCGACCAGAACCAGGCGATTCGCGCGCCCTGGGGATTGGGCTGGGGTCTCCGCGATTCGCTCGTGTGGGCCTATTTCGGCGAGTTATCGTCGCCCAGGACGTTCGGGCACAGCGGCGCCACGGGAACAGTGGCCTGGGCCGACCCGGAGCGTCAGATGGTGTGCGTGATCCTCACCACGCGTCCTTCCGGGGAGGATAACGGCCGGTTGCTGCGCCTGGTCTCGAACGCGGTGGCAGCGTCGATCGTGGAGTGAGCCGCGGCTTCGTATTCTGAGATTGACTTATGAACATGACTTTTGACACCCGGCCGTTGAGGGCCATCGAGTGCGATGCGGCGGTATTGCTCGTGTTCCAGGACAAAGCCGAGGGACCTGCGGCGGACACCCTCGCCGAACTGGCGGCGGCCAGGGAGTTCACCGGCAAGTCACAGGAGCTTGCCCTTATTCACCATCCGGCAGGATTCGCCGCGCGGCGTCTTCTGCTGGTGGGGCTGGGCAAGGAAGAGAAGTTCACGCAGCGCCTGCTGCGGGAAGCCACCGGCGCCGCCATCCGGCACCTGAAGTCGAAAGGTGTGAAGACGGTTGCCGTCCACGCCCAAGCATCCGAAGAGCCGGTGGCCGCCATCGCCGAAGGAGCCATCCTCGGCCATTGGGAGCCCGACGCCTACAAGACGGACAGGAGCGACGTGAAAGAGATCGACCAGGTGAGCCTGGTGGGGGACGGGATGGAGGCTCTCGCCGGCGCTATCGAGCGCGGCCGGATTCTGGCGGAGTCGCAGAACGTCACGCGGGCACTGGTGAACGAGCCATCCAATCGCCTTACGCCCATGCTGCTCGCCGAACGTGCCCGTGCCGTGGCCGCGGAGACCAGTCTCGAGTGCGAGGTGATCGACCAGGACCGCATGCGGCAACTGGGAATGGGAGCGGTGTTGGGTGTCGCCCAGGGCAGCGCCGAACCACCCTGCCTGATCGTTCTCCGCTACCGCCCCGAACAGGCGGCATCGGACGCGCACCTGGGTCTGGTGGGCAAGGGCGTCACGTTTGATTCCGGCGGGCTGTCCATCAAAACGGCCGATGGCATGGAGAAGATGAAGTACGACATGGCGGGCGGCGCCGCGGTGATCGGCGCAATGCGCGCGATCGCGCAGCTAAAACCGCGCGTCGCGGTAACCGCGCTCATTCCGGCGGTCGAGAACATGATAGGCAGCCGCGCCCAGCGTCCGGGTGATATCGTCACCTCGCTTTCGGGCAAAACCATCGAAGTCCTGAACACCGACGCGGAAGGCCGTCTCATCCTGGCCGACGCCCTTACCTACGCCAAACGGCTCGGATGCACGCACCTCATCGACGTGGCCACGTTGACCGGCTCGGTGGTGGTGGCGCTGGGCCATCTGCGCGTGGGCCTGTTCTCGAATGACGAGGCGATGCAGGCACGAGTCCTCGGCGCCTCCGAAGCGGAGGGCGAGCGCATGTGGGCTATGCCGATGGACGACGACTACAAGGACTATCTGAAATCGGCATTCGCCGACCTCCCCAATATCGGGGGGCGGTGGGGTGGGTCCATCACCGCGGCCATGTTCCTGAGGGAGTTCGCGGAATCGACGCCGTGGGTCCACCTCGATGTGGCCGGAACCGCCTGGATCGACGATTCGAAGCCGCACACCGCCAAAGGCCCGTCCGGCGTGCCGGTTCGCACCCTGGTGCGGGTAGCAACGGATTTTGCCTGATGGGCAAAGTCTACCTTGTCGGCGCCGGCCCGGGCGATCCGGGCCTGATCACGGTGAAAGGCCGCCAGGCTCTGTCTCGCGCCGACGCGGTCCTGTACGACAACCTCGCCCCCGCCGCCCTGCTCGATCTGGCTCCGCCCGCCGCCGAACGGATCTATGTCGGCAAGATGAAGGCCGTTCGCGCCTACTCCCAGGACGAGATCGTCCGCATGTTGATCGATCGTGCTCGGGAAGGCAAGACGGTAGTTCGCTTGAAGGGTGGGGATCCTTACATCTTCGGCCGCGGAGGCGAGGAGGCGGAAGCTCTCCACGATGCGGGCATTCCCTTTGAAGTCATACCGGGCGTGACTTCTCCATTGGGCCTTGCCGCATACTGCGGCGTGCCGTTGACGCATCGCGACCACACCTCGGCGGTGACCCTGATCACCGGCCATGATCCCGATCGGATCGACTGGCAGATGGCCTCGCGGTCCGAGACGCTCGTCGTCCTGATGGGACTTACTCACGCAGCCGGGATTGCCGCGAAGCTCATCGCCCACGGCCGCTCTCCCGAGACTCCCGCGATGGTCGCCCGCTGGGCGACCCGTCCCGATCAGCGCTCCCTCACGGGTACGCTGGCTTCCCTTCCTTCAATGATTGAGGCTGCGCGGTTGAAACCGCCGGCGACGATCGTCGTTGGTGAAGTGGTCCGGCTGGCCGGAAAGCTGAATTGGTTCGAGCGTTTGCCTCTCTTCGGCCGGCAGATCGTGGTGACCCGGGCCCAGGGCCAGGCCGAAAGCCTCAGCGGGCGGCTGACGGCCCTCGGCGCCAGTGTCATCGAAATACCCGCGATCGAAATCCGGCCGGCCCTGGATTACGCCGTTCTCGACGAAGCCCTCCGGCGGTTGGACCGATTCGACTGGTTGGTCTTCACGAGCGCGAATGGGGTCCGGCACTTTCTCGACCGCCTTGACCGCTCGCCGTCGGACCTCCGGGCGATCCGGGCAAAGATCTGCGCGATCGGACCGGCCACCCGTTCGGCGCTCGAGTCGCTTCACCTGAAAGTGGACGTCACGGGCAAAGAGTACGTGGCCGAGTCGCTGCTGGAGGCGATGTCGCAGTACCCGCTGGCCGGGAGAACCGTCCTGCTGGCGCGCGCTGCCGTGGCCCGGGACACACTGCCGAACACGCTGCGCCGGCAAGGCGCCGAGGTTGTCGTGGCCGAAGCTTATCGAACGGTGCCTCCGGAAGGCCTGGCGGAACGCATCGCCGCCGTGTTCGGCGCCAGTCCTCGCCCGGACTGGATCACCTTCACCAGTTCGTCCACCGTGGACAACTTCATGCAGGCTGCCGCTCCGGGAGTCCTCGCCGGCGTCCGGGTAGCCTCGATCGGTCCGGTCACCTCGGCGACGGCAGGAAAATGGGGGATCGCCGTCGAGGCGGAAGCGGCAAGATTTGACACCGATGGGCTGGCCGAGGCGATTCTGTCCAAAGGTATAATCGAACAGTGCGATACGCCGTAGTTTTTCTTGCGCTCTTGAGTGTTGCGGCCTGCAACCGGGCGCCCCAAACGGAAGAGGCCATCCGCCAGGCCGTGATGGATCACGTCGCGTCCAAGGTGACCCTCTCGAGTATGGACGTTCACGTCAGCGGGCTGAATTTCAAGGGCGACACCGTGGATGCGACTGTGGAGTTTCGACCCAAAGGCGGCGCGGCCGGATCCGGCATGCAGATGAATTATACGCTGGAACGGAAGGGCGCCACGTGGGCCGTCAAATCCAAAGCCGATGCCAAGGGCAGCCCGCACGGAGCCGGTGCGATGCCGGACGGCGCAATGCCTGGCGGCGCAATGCCACCGGGACATCCGTCTGTGCCCGCGACTCCTGGCCAGCCCAAGGGTGAGATGAAACAATGAAGCGTGTCGCCGTTTTGGGTGGTGGACCCGCGGGCGCGTTCGCGGCGGAGCTATTGGCCTCCGCCGGGTTGAAGACCGTGGTCTTTGACGAAAAGCTTGCGTGGGAGAAACCCTGTGGCGGCGGCCTCACCTACAAGGCCTATCATCAGTATCCGTTCCTCATCGAGAATCAGACTCAAAAGAAACTGGTCACGGAAACCGTGCTGTCCGCTCCCAAAGGCGGCGAAACCGTCCTCTCCCTCGACCAGCCGTTGCTGATCTACAGCCGCATGGATCTCAATCGCATGTTGCTCGAGCGCGCCGAACGCGCGGGGGCGGGTATTGAGAAGACGCGCATCCTCGCATTGGAGCGCACGTCCGGCGGCTGGCGGATTGAAACCAGGCACGGCGTGGACCAGGCGGATTTCTGCATCCTGGCCACGGGCGCGCGAAATGCCTTTCGCGACCTTGGCACGCAGTTGAGTCCCGGCGACACCATGTCGGCCCTCGGTTATTACGTCGCCGGCTGCCAGGATCGGATCGACATCCAGTTCCTTCCCGGCCTGGAGGGCTACATCTGGGTGTTCCCTCGCTGCGGCCATCTGTCGGTCGGCATCTGCGGCAAGGGCGAGCCGGCGCAATCGTTACGCCAGCGTCTCGAGCGCTATATGAGCGACAAGGGCATCAACTGGAAAGGCGCCGCGTTTTACAGCCACCTGCTGCCTTCGCTCGAAACGCAGTCGTGGAAGAGGAACCGCGTCGCGGGTGAAGGATGGATGGCGGTGGGCGATGCCGCGGGGCTGGTGGATCCGGTCACAGGTGAAGGCCTTTATTACGCGGTCCGCTCGGCCGACCTCGCCGTCAGGTCCCTGCTTTCGGAAGTCGGAAACCTGACGGAGAAACTTTCCGACTACAGCCGCCTGCTGCGGCGCGACTTCACGGCAGACCTCGAATTCGGCTCCCGCCTTGCCAAGCGCATCTTTCTCGGTAACTTCCTATTTGGCTCGGTGCCGGCGCGCATGGTGCAGTTCACCCGGCGCAGCCCCCGGTTCGCCACGGTGATGAAAGATCTGCTTGCCGGAACCCAGCCGTACCTCGGCCTCAAAAAGCGGCTGCTCGGCAACCTCAACGGCAGTCTGGTCGATGTCGCGATGAGCCTTGGTTTCAGCCGCCTGGTTCCGGGCAGATCGCAAAGCTGAACGTTCCGATGATCTACGCCAAATCCGCTGATTTGTTCGAGCGCGCCCAGGGATCGATTCCCGGCGGGGTGAACTCCCCCGTTCGCGCCTTCCGCAGTGTGGGCGGCAAGCCCCTGTTCATTGCGCGGGGAGAAGGGGCCCACCTGTTCGATGCCGACGGCAATCGCTTCATCGACTATGTCGGCTCCTGGGGGCCATTGCTGCTTGGCCATCGGCATCCAGCCGTACTCGACGCCATTCGCGGGGCGCTCGAGGTCGGCACCAGCTTCGGCGCTCCAACGGAGCGCGAGATTGAACTGGCGGAAGAGATCAAGCGCGCAGTGCCGTCGGTGGAACTGGTGCGGCTTGTCAACTCGGGCACCGAAGCGACGATGTCCGCGTTGCGCGTCGCTCGCGGATTCACCGGCCGCGACCTCACCATCAAGTTTGAGGGCTGCTATCACGGACACGTCGATTCGCTGCTGGTGAAGGCCGGTTCCGGCATGGCCACGCTGGGGATTGCGGACACGCAGGGCGTACCCAAGGGCTTTGCCGACACCACCATCGCGCTGCCGTTCAATTCCGTCTCTGCGGTCGAGCAGGCCTTTGAGACTCATCGAGGCCGCATCGCGGCCATCATTGTCGAGCCGGTGGTCGGCAATATGGGCTGCGTGCCGCCGGCTCCCGGCTTTCTTGAGGCGCTCCGGGAATTGACCGCACGCTACGGTTCTCTGCTGATCTTCGATGAAGTGATGACCGGATTCCGCCTCGCTCGAGGAGGGGCGCAGGAACTCTATGGCATCCATCCCGACCTCAGCACATTCGGCAAGGTGATCGGCGGCGGGCTTCCGATCGGAGCCTATGGTGGCCGCGACGACATCATGAGGAAGGTCGCACCCCTCGGGCCCGTCTATCAGGCAGGTACGCTGTCCGGCAATCCGATCGCAGTCAGCGCCGGCCTGGCCATGCTGCGTTACCTCGCGGCGCATCCGGAGGTTTACCCGGCGCTCGACCGCCGGGCCGCCGCCCTGACGGCCAATCCGCCCCAGGGGGTCACGGTGAACCGTGTCGGATCTATGTTCACGTTCTTCTTCACCGCGCAGCCGGTCACGGATTGGACGTCGGCGAGCACAGCCGATACCGCGAAGTTCGGCGCTTTCTTCCGCGCCATGCTGGAACGCGGCATCTATTGCGCGCCCTCGCAGTTCGAAGCCGCGTTTCTGTCCATGGCTCACACCGACGAGGACATCGTCGAGACCCGCCGCGCGGCGAAAGACTCCTTCGAGATCGCGCTCGAAGCCTGATTATCGCGGGCAACGGGCGTCCGCCAGCGCTTTCTGGAACTGCCGTTTCTTTTCCGCGTCCGCGATCGCGGTCGACCGCATCAGGTACAAGCACGCTTCCGTTCGTCTCGCGGGAGCGGGGTTCTGCGCGAGGATCGATTCGCCGAGCCAAAACTGCGCTTCGTGGTCGTTCGCATACGCCTGCGTGATGGCTCGGAACTGGACCTCGGCCTGATCGAAGCGCTTCTGGTCGATTTGGATCGCGCCCAGGTTGAAGCGGGCCTTCGGATTCACAGGGTCGTACTCGATTGATTTCTGATACGCCGCCACGGCGCCGGCCGGGTCCGACTTGTCCTCCGCAGCAACTCCAAGATCCGCGTAGCCTGTGCCGATACGAGTTCGCAGCGAGCGGGTCTGGTCGGCGGACAAGCCCTTCGCGCTTTTCTCCACATCCAGAAGCTGATCGAGGGTCTTCGCTTCCTTGAGCCGGCAGTCAAACACGCGCGCTTCGGCATCTGGCTTGGGGAACGATGCGGAGGCGGCCCGGGATGCCGTTTCCAACGCCGACGCCGAGAGGCAATCGCCCCACGCGACCGTGGCCAGCACGCGCCACGCCGTGATGTCCGCCCTGGAAACATCGGTCGCGGGACTACCCAATGCGGCTACGAACTCCTGGCGCGCCTGTTCATATTGCTTGCGCTGATAGCGCAGGACGCCGCGGCGGAACTGCGCGTCGCCGATGGTCCACGACGTATCGTTCGATTGCTGCGCTATTCTGATCGCGCGTTCGTAGTCCTCGATCGCAGGCTCCGCGAGGCCAAGATCCTGGCGAGCGAGCGCGCGTAGAAAGATCGCCCGGGAAAACTCCGGCCGGTTCTTCAAGGCCTCGTCAAGACTCGTGATCGCGCTATCCAGTCGTCCGGCGTCCCGTTGCGCGCGCGCCAGTTGGAAGTACATCTCGGCCAGATTCGGTTTGGGCCCGAGCAGAGTCACCGTCGAGGGCTTGGCCGATTCGTTGTCGGCTGCGAGGCTCTTGAGGGATTCCTCCAGAAGTTTCTCGGCCTCTGCGGCCTTCTTCTCCGACCAAAGGCGTTGTCCCTCCGCCCATGTCTTCCATGCCTTCGCCGCCGGCGACAGCGGGATGGCGGCGTTGAGCGAATAGGGGTGAGTGGCCTCGATCCAGTTTTCCCGCTGCCCGGAAAGCCACGAGACCCAGACACGAGCGGTGTCCACCAGTGCCTGGCAGAATGCGGCCGACATGACGGCGGTATCGGCGCACATGGCCTCCCCGGCGAGCGAACTCAATTGCGCCTGCGTGTCGGGGTAAGATCCCGCCATCCGGCCGCGTTCCATACGGGCGACAAACGGAAGGATGCGCAATCCGACGGGGCTCAATTCGCGGCGGCCAAACGGCCAGGTCGCCACGGCTTGGATAAAGTCTCGCGCCGCGCGCTGGTACAAGGTGGCATCGTCGGTCGCCAGCGCCGCGAACAGTGCGCAGTATCCGCCACGGTAGTGCACCAGGTATTGCTGCTCCGGCCGGACGATGCCGATCAGTGCCGCGTGGGCCTGGACACAGGCTTGCGCCTGCTCGGCCGAGGGCCGCGGCGACACATCCACGGCGTCGAAGGCCTGTTTGGCCCGCAACGGAGGAGCGGCGTTCTGCCCGCTCGCCGCGTACACAACGGTCATCAGCGCGGCCAGCCAGCGGCCCGTCCCTCGAAGGAAAGCGTCGTGCGTCAGAACCATCGACGTCCGTTTCAACTGCCCCGCTTTTGCCCGCCCAGCGTAGCCGCCGCGATCCCGCCGGCGGCGCCCGCTCCGATCAGCACATAGATTGCCGTATTCGATCCGCCTTTCGTGGCCGCCTTCGCGTCTCGATCTTTCTCCGACCCGACGCCCGGAGCCTGTCCTCCGCTCCGGCTTTGGCCCTGTTCCTGCGCGGCTACGCCAAACAACAGACTCTGTCCCGCCGTCATGCTCGCCAGCAACTGTCCGCTCGGATCAATCACCGACAGCGATCCCGACCTTACCGCGATGTTCACCCGGCCGCGGTCATCGACGGCCGCGCCGAAACCGGTCGAATCCCCAGGCGAAAGGCTGAGTCTCCCAACTTGATACAGTCCACTTGGCTGGGTCCGTGTAAACTCGGCCGAGCCGGCTTCCAGCACGGGTCCTTCGCGATGGACGCTGAACTGCGATTGCGGGTGAATCAACAGGTCGGCGGACTTCGAGCTGATCTGCGCCTGGCCGTCTTTCTCAGTAGCCAGGGTTTGCCAGGTGAAGATGGTGGACCCTGTGCCGGCGGCGACGCCGCCGATCCGGACCTGGCCGGTCGTCAAGACCGACCCGTACGGTTCGGCCGCGGTCAACGCCAACAGGATCGTAAGCCCAAACAGAGCGGAACGGCTCGCTCGCATTCTTTGTTTATATCGTTGGCTGCCCTGCCACCGCAAGCCCGACCATGAATCCGGTGGCCTCCCGCCCCACGAGAACGGTGAGAAAGCGCCTCGCAGCCTCGAGCGTAAACCGAGGGGTTGTCTCGGCCCCGCGCAAGAGCCCACAGCGTCAGCCGTGGGGTTGCTGACAACGTTCACCACTCCCGATGGCCCACACCATCAGAGGCCCGACCGTAAGGGAGGGCTGGCGCCGGCCTCGATTTCCGCACACGTTCCAAGCCATGGGGGTTGCCTCGGCTCCATCCTGCTCCCTGCCGCCAGCAGGATCGACTGCATCGCAAACCCTCGCGCTGCCGCACACTACAATGAACTTTGAGCCATGCGCCGCGACAAGAACCTGATTCCGCTCTCCCACCAGCACCACAATGGCCTCGCGCTCTGCGTCCTCACCGATCGATCGCTCTTGAATGACCCTTCTCCGGAAAACGTCGCCCGCCTGGCGGAGCGCGCCGTCGACCGCTTCGACCTCGAGCTCACTAATCACTTTCGCATCGAAGAGGATGTGCTGTTCCCGGCGATCGATCTCCCCGTCGTGGCCGAGTTGGTGGCCGAGCATCGCGAGATGGAGCGTCTCATCATCGGGCTGCGCGCAATGCCCGATGAAAAGACCCTGAAGGCCTTCACCTTCCTGCTCCGCCGTCACATCCGCCGCGAAGAGGATGAACTGTTCGAACAGATTCAGCAGCGCCTGCCCCCGGAAACCTTGGAGCGGCTCGGAGGCGAGATCGAACGGCTCGTTGTCCGAGTCTGTCTTTGAGCCGGTTTTTCGGGTATCATTCTGTAGAGCCTCCCCACAAGTGAAACCTGGTGACCCAAGAACAACCGGTTGTCTTCGAGACCGCCTTCCCAGACCTCGAGCTCTTTTCGCGAGGCAAAGTCCGCGACGTCTACTCCGCGGGCGATCACCTTCTGTTCATCGCTACCGACCGCCTCTCAGCCTTCGATTGCATCTTGCCCACGCCGATTCCCGGCAAGGGATCGGTCCTGACGCAACTCTCCGTCTTCTGGTTTGACTATCTCGGGGACCTGACGCCCACGCACTTCGTCACCACCGACGCCAATGCGTTCCCCGCGGTGTTCCAACCGTACCGCGAGCAACTCGCCGGGCGCACGATGCTGGTGAGGCGCGCGAAGATGATCGACGTCGAATGCGTCGCGCGCGGCTACCTTGCGGGCTCCGGATGGAAAGAGTACAGGGCTCACCAAACCGTGTGCGGCATCCCGCTGCCGCCCGGCCTCCAGGAAAGCAGCCGCCTTCCGGAGCCGATTTTCACGCCGGCCACCAAGGCTCAATCCGGCCATGACGAAAACATCCCTTTCGAGCGTATGGCTTCCATCGTCGGCGCGGATCTGGCCGCGCGCCTGCGGGACCTGACGCTTTCGATCTACGCCAAAGCCGCATCCTATGCGCTCGGCCGCGGCATCATCCTGGCCGACACCAAGTTCGAATTCGGCTTCATCGGCGACCAGTTGGTCCTGGCGGACGAGGTTCTGACGCCGGACTCCTCCCGCTTCTGGCCCGCCGACAGTTACAAGCCTGGCCGCGCGCAGGACTCGTTTGACAAGCAGTATGTGCGGGATTACCTGGAAACACTCTCCTGGGACAAGACTCCTCCGGCGCCACCGCTGCCGCCGGACGTCGCCGCAAGGACGGGCGAAAAGTACCGTGAGGCGTACCGGCGCCTGACCGGCCGCGGCCTCACCGCCGATTAAAGAGCGAAGCATGGACCTGACCGCGCTCAATTGGCTCGACTATGTCCTGTTGTTGATCCTGGTTGGATCCGTCGTCAGCAGTTTCCTGAACGGGTTCACCCGCGAGATCATCGGGCTGGTCTCCACCATCGCGGCCATCGTCCTCGGTCTATGGTTCTACGGCCTCGCCGGGGCCTTTTTGCTTCCTTTTGTCAGCGCCCCGGCCGTCGCCAACTTCTGTGGATTTCTCATTGTGTTCATCGGCGTTCAACTGCTGGGTTCGCTGCTCGCATGGGTCGTCCGGAGGATCGTCAAGGGCGCCAAACTGTCATTTCTGGACCGGTTGTTGGGCGCAGCGTTCGGATTCGCGCGCGGCGCATTGATCGCGATGGCGCTGGTGATGGCCGTGTTGGCCTTCGCCCCTGGCGCCCGGTCTGCGGAAGCGCCCGAATCCGTGGTTCAATCGAAAATCGCGCCGTACGTCATGGACGCCGCGCATGCCGTCACCCGGATTGCGCCGCGAGAACTGAAAGACGATTTCAACGCCCGCTACCAGCAGGCGCGCAAATTAATCAAAAGTGCGGCCAACGACGCCCTGAAGCACGTGCCGCGCCTGGAGTAAGTCATCTTGGAACTTCATCAGACATTTCATAAGCTCGTCGATCACCTCGTCGTGAACGGATTCTTTCTGCAGGAAGCCATCGAAATCCTGGAGAAAACTCTGATTACTCGCACCCTCGAGAAGACGGGAGGCAACCAGTCGGAAGCCAGCAAACGTCTCGGCATCCATCGCAACACTCTGCAAAAGAAGATGACCGGATACGAGCTCGCCGCGGCTTCGTATCGAAAGCCGATCCGCTCTTCGGCCAAACGCGCCCGGCGTTCCTCGGCCGCCTGACCCATGCAGTTGCTGATTTTCGACCTGGATGGCACGCTCATCGACTCCAAGCTCGACCTGGCCCATTCCGTCAACGCCACCCGGGCCTTCATGGGAATGGATCCGCTCGAGTACGACCGGGTCTACTCCTACGTCGGCAACGGCGCTCCGGTCCTGATCCGCCGCGCGCTGGGCGACCAGGCAACGGACCAGCAGGTGCAAACGGCGCTGGCGTTCTTCCTTCAGTACTATCGCGATCACAAGCTGGACTACACGCAACTGTACCCAGGGGTCCGTGAAACCCTCGATCGAATGTGTGACGCCGGCTTGACCCTCGCCATTTTGACCAACAAGCCGGAGGCGATCAGCCTCGCCATCGTCGACGGTCTAGGCCTGCGGGATCACTTCGTGCGGGTCTACGGCGGCAACAGTTTTGAGGAGAAGAAGCCTCATCCCATCGGCATCCAAACGCTGATGCGGGACTTCGGGATCCCGCCCGAACAGACCCTGATGGTGGGCGACAGCGCCGTGGACATCCGGACCGCCCGCAATGCCGGCGTGCGCTCCTGCGGCGTCACCTATGGATTTCAGCCGGAGACCCTGCTCGCAGATCCGCCCGACCTTCGCATCGACGGCTTTCAAGACCTCGGCGACTGGGTTCTGCCCCTACGCCGCCCGTGAGCCGGCATCTCCCCCGGTGATCAACCGCGCGCCCCGATTCCGTGTCACATAGTTGTACGCCCACTCGGTCAGCACCAGGAGGCGGTTGTCGAACTCGGCCAGATACATGATGTGGATGAACAGCCACAGCAGCCAGGCAATCCAGCCCTTCAGCCGGAACCCGAAGACCTCTCCCACCGCCGCGGCCCGTCCGATGGTGGCCATGTTGCCTTTGTCGACATAACGGAACGGTGCCAGGGTCTCGCCCTTCAGTCGCGCACGTAACAGGCGGGCGGCGTATCGTCCTGCCTGCATCGCCACGGGTGCGACTCCGGGCAAGGCCTGTCCGGTTTGATGAGGGTAGTTGGCCATATCGCCCAGCGCCAGGATCTCCGGGTGGCCAGGCAACGTCAGATCGGGTTCCACCATCAGGCGCCCGATCCTGTCGAGGGGCGTGCCGGTCTTGGCGGCAAGCGATTTCCCCAAAGGTGACGCCACCACTCCCGCCGCCCACAACACCGTTCGGGTCGCGATGCGGATTTCGCCCTGACCGGTTTTGACGGTAACCCCCTCGGCATCGATATTCGTCACCAGCCCGCCGCGGGTGCGCACTCCCAGCTTGATCAGCGATCGCTCCGCCGCCTCTGACAGGCTCTCGGGAAACGTGTTCAACACCCTCCCGGAGCCTTCGAACAGGAGGATGTGGGCTTCCGCCGGAATAATGCTGCGAAAATCATGCCGCAGGGTGTCGTTGGCGATTTCTCCGAGCGCGCCGGCCAGTTCCACGCCCGTCGGGCCGCCGCCGGCCACCACAAACGTCAGCCACGCCCGGCGCTTCGCGGGATCGGTCTCACGCTCGGCGGCTTCAAACGCCCGCAGGATCCGTCCGCGGATTTCGGTTGCGTCCTCGATGGTCTTCAAGCCGGGAGCGAACTGCTCCCACTCCGGGCGTCCGAAATAGTGATGACGGGCGCCTGCGGCCACGATCAGCACGTCGTAGCCCGCCTCCGTTTCGCCCCGGTGGTCATCAGCCAGGTGGACCGTCCGGGAGTCGATGTCGATATCGGAGA
>JBJXGR010000217.1:0-13976 GCA_046160045.1 Bryobacteraceae bacterium | reverse complement strand
TTGCGGACAGTCACCGAGGCCTCCGGGACGATCGCCCCGGAGTTATCTAATACGGTTCCGCTGATCGTGGCCCGTTCGCCCTGCGCGAAGACAACTCCCGTGACGATCGAGAGGACAACAAGACAATACAGCACGCGGCTGTGCAGGAGCTTCATGGCTTCCCCTTTCGTGATTGAACCTGAACCCCCGGTTCGAAACCGGTTCGAAGCTGATTAAGAACATGTACCACTCCCTGGAGGACCCTGTCAACAGCGTCCAGCCTTTCCATGGCGTTCCTCCGCTTGGCTTCAGATTCCAGTTCATCAACGACTTGCCTCGACTCCCCTCGGTCTAGGAAAATGGCGAGTACCATCTCATGCTCAAGAACTCCGTCAAGCAGGCCCTCCGCGAAGGCAAAGTTCAATTCGGCACCGGCTTCGGCCAGTTCCGTTCCGTGGAGGTCCCCAAGGCGTTGGCCGCGGCTGGCTTCCATTGGACCTTCATCGACACCGAACACGGAGGATTCGATCTCGAGACCGTGCAGGACGTCTGCCGCGTCTCCAACTTGGTGGGACTCGTTCCCATCGTCCGCGTCGCGGATCTGCAGTACTCGCTGATTGCCCGTTCGCTCGACGTCGGCGCGCAAGGCATCATCTTCCCGCGCGTCGAATCGCCGGAACTGCTCGAGCGCGCCGTGCGCTGGACTAGGTTCCCGCCCCTGGGCGACCGCGGGTTCGGCCTCGGGCCCGTCAACATCAACTACGAGAAGGCAAGTTTCACCGAGATCATCGACCACTACAATGCGGAGACGCTGGTGGTGTTGCAGATTGAGACGAAGCGCGCGCTGGATGCCCGCGAGGAACTGCTTTCCGTTCCCGGGATCGATGCGGTGATGGTGGGACCTGCCGATCTGTCGATTTCGCTCGGCGTTCCTGGAAACTTCCAGCACCCGAAGATGGTGGAGGCGATGGAGGACATCCGCGACACCTGCAATCGCCGTGGGATTGCCCCCGGCACCCAGACCCGCAATGTGGCGCTGGCCCGGTTCTGGAAGGAGGGCGGCATGCGCTTCCTCGGTTGCAGCAACGACACCGGAATGCTCTACGACCGGGCGGTCGAGATCATCGCCGAGTTGTCGAAGTAGCGGCCAGCTTTCAGCGGTCAGCTCTCAGCTTTCAGCTCTCAGCCTTCAGCACTCTGCTCTCAGCTATCTGAGTGCGGTAGCGACAGGTTCGTATATGGTTGTAGCCCCTCGCGCAAGGGGGCTTTTCTCCTTACTACTTCTTCGCCTCCGCGGACGGAGCCCGGTACACCTGCATCGCTTCGTTCATCTTCCGCTGGTACTCCAATCGCTTCAGGTTCGCGCACGTAGCGGCACTCGGTTTCGCCGGCTGTTTCGAAAGCAGCAGCCGCGCCTGCCCCTGCATCGTTTCGTCGCCCGACTGCGCCGCGCCCCATACCGAGCACCAGGCTGCTGTACTGAACTGCTCCGCCCGGAAGGACTTGGCCTGGTTCGCCGCCACGATGATCCCCAATCGCACCCGGTAACTGCTGTCCACCCTCGCGAGCGCCTTGTCCATCTCCCGGAACGCCTCCGGACCCGCTTTCGCAAGTTGCTGCCGCGCTCGCAGACGCACAGACGGATCATCCGCGTCCAGGTACCGCAACAGGTCGCCCGTGGAGGGATTGCTCATCGCATACACGGCTCCGAAATACGGCAGCGGCGGCTCCCCCGTGCCGGGCTCCGCGGCAGCCGTTACCACCTTCCTTCCGATGATGACCACGGGCTGGTTCCTCGAGCAGTTGTCGCACTTCAATTTGTGCGTCACTGGGTCGTAGCTGAGATTCAGTTCCATCGATCGCCCATAGTAGCTGCGGCTCGGAGCAAACGGGAACATCCAGATCTCGTCGCTGCTCCTCGTGCTGGCATCCACCAGCAGTTCCATCTGCGTCTTTTCATCCAGCCGTGTCGCGCTGAACGCCCGCCACAGCAACTGGTCTGGCCGGTTCATGTCGCGGTACAGAAAGACCCGCACGTTCGCCCCGTCCGGACCCGTCGCCCGGAACAGGTGTGTAGTGCCCAACCCCGTCACTTTCCCCCGCAGCATGGCTTCCGTCTCGCGCAGCGAACTTCCCAGCCACCAGAAGTACAAGACGGCTCCGCACAGAGTGAAGATCATCACCCATGCCGCCGTGTACACCAGGTTCCGCGTCTTCTCCGGAAGCTTTGTATCGTGAGCCCGGTTCGCCGCGATTCTTTCAATCACCAGCATCGAGAACGGCAGCAGCGCGAACGGCCCGTAATCTTGAAGCAAAGGAGCCCAGTTCACTTCCATACCTCCTCCTTCCGCATCCTCGTTACGCCAACTCCATCATAAACGCAAGGGGTTCCCTCAACAGGGTCAACCTGAGCGGCCACTAAACCCGACGCGCCGGAACTCAGCACGAACACACGGTACCCAGGCTCCTGTGATGGCGGCGAGATCGTGATGCTTGCAAGTGGGTCGCCGTAGAGTAGCTTGTTGATGATGCTCTTGTTGAGCGTGTGGCGCGCGCGCCTGGCAGGCAGCCCAGGAAACAGCGGCCCTGGCGTTCGCAATAGGCCTTCTTATCGAGCGCGCCCTGCTCGGGATCAGGATACTCGATGATAGCGAGGTTGAGCGGTCCCCATTTCTTCACGATGTCGTACTTCGAAGTGAAGGATGGGGTGCCGGCGAGCTTTTCGCTGGCCTCTTTCAGGTAGCGGACTTTTCCCGGGTAGGCAAAGGTCTCTGCGTCGTTCTGCGGACGTTAGGGTAGACGAGGAATCCGCCGCCGACACCGCTGGCGGAAACGACGTCGAGCTCATCGAAGATGTTGTACCGGTAGAGGGGTTGGGGCGCGTTGCCGAAATCGCGCCGGTCGCCGCCGAACACGTTGGCCCATGTCGTGTTGAACAGTTCCAGCACGCCGCGGCGATGATCGGGGCGGGGCCAGTATTGGACCTGATGCTTCTTGTAGTCGGGCTGCGTGCGGTCACCGGGCGGGTAGCTCGCATCGACGTTGGCCGCGAATGGTCCGCGCATCTGACGTTCGGGGGTAAACCACCAGACGCCTCGCTCGAGCATGACGATCTTCGGTTTGCCGGTGGTGTCGGGATGACGGGCGGCAAGGTTGCTGGCAGTTGGTAGCGGGCGCGGGTTTCTCCACTTGAAAGAGCGTCCGCTTGCATGAGTTCGGCTTCAAGCGCGCTCACTCCACCCTTCACGGCGAAGCAGCGCCCATCTACAAATATGTCGCCACCTGTTGTGCCTCACCGCAAGACACCCAAGGACGTCCAACGCGTTTCTACCTTTTTCAACTCACGCTCCGCGGCATAGCCATATGACCGTCTGGCCCGATACCGCGGGATCACAACTTCCACGTGCCTCGCATAAACATCGCCAGGCCCATCAGCGTGATCAGCACTTCGGTGATCGGGATGGACATGAAGACGCCGCGCACTTCGAGGCCGGCCCGGAATGCCAGCGCCCATGCCCGCGGAATCTCGACCAGCCAGAAGCCGATCACGTTGATGATGGTCGGTGTCACAGTATCGCCCGCACCGTTGAACGCCTGCACCAGTAACATTCCGAACGCATACGCGATATTGCCGCACCCGAGGATCCACAGGCAGTCCACCGCATACGGAACCACTGCCGGGTCGACGTGATTAAAGAACTCCGTCGCCGGAATTGTTGGAGCCCCGGGGACTCAGACCCGCAACGTCGCCCTGGCCCGGTTTTGGAAGGAGGGCGGCATGAGGTTTCTCGGGTGCGGCGACGAAGTGGGAATGCTCTAACGACCGGGCGGTCGAGATCATCGCCGAGTTGTCGAAGTAGCGGGCCAGCGATCAGTGGTCAGCTTATAGCCGTCAGCGTTTACCCTCCAAGGGGCTGGAATCTCGGGTGGAGCGCCACAGAAAGGCCCCCGCCTAATTCAAAGCTAAGATCTCGAAGCTGATCGCTGACGGCTGAAAGCTGATTGCTGCCGGCTGATAGCTGACCGCTGATAGCTCCGTCAGCGTTGCGCGTCGATCATGAGCCGCTCGAACTTCTTGCGTTGTTCTTCGCTCAGGATTTTGAGGATCCGCGTCCTGCCGTCGCTCAGGACGCTCTTGTAGTACATCGTGAAATCGTCGAGCACGGACTCGATCTCTCTGGCCTGCTCCGGCGTCAGCGCCAGTTCCTGCTTCCACTTCTGGAGCGATCGCTCCTTGCCCGCTTCCGTCCAAAACGGCGCAGGCTTCTGCGACCACTTGCGGGAGCCCCAACTGTACGTGATGGTGCCGGCGCCGGCGCCGGCAAAGAAGACCGCGACGAGCATCATCGCGCAGGCCGCGCGACTCTGCGACCGGGGTGTTCCGAGGCTACTCATCGGTGATCCGGCTCACTCACTCGTAGCTCGCGAGCGTATACAGCATGTGCCCGCGTGCCACATCACCGCCCGGCGGCAGGGTCCGATGACCTCCATCGAGGGCCATCACCTGCTCCGCCGTGGGCAGTCCCATGGATTCCGGCTCGCCCGACAGGACCAGGCCGCCCACCATCGCCAGAAACAACAGCGACGCCAGCGCCACGCGCTTGGCGAACAGCGGTTGCAGCAATAGCGACCAGATGGAAACGTCCTGTTCCTGTTCAATGCGCATCGACACCCGGGCGTAAAAGCCCGCAGCCGGCGTCACCGTTTCGGGTGCGGGATCGCGCAGTGACTGCAACAAACTCGAAAGCTGGTTCATTTCTTCCATTTGCTCGCGGCACATCGGGCATTCTTTCAAATGCGCGTCGAAGCGCCCGCGGCTTGCCGAATCTAAAGTCCCCGAAAGGTACTCTTCAAGCCCGTCCTGAATCAGTTGGTGCATACGACCTTCTTCCCACAAAACTGCTGACCACCCTGTGCGCACCGCTTCCCGCGGCTCTCGGTGGGGCCGCTTCGGAAGATTGTTCTTTGGACCTAGTGTCTATCACTTTACTACCATTCCCGGTCAGCCGGCTGCAACGGCGGATCGGTCAATCCGTTGTGCCGCCTTGATCAATTTCTGCCTCGCCCGGAAGAGTTTCACCTTGATCGTGTTCTCGTTCATTCCGGTCATTCCGGCGAGTTCTTCCACTGAATGCCCTTCCACTTCCTTCAACATCAGGAGGTTTCGTTCCTCCTCGCTCACCTTGGAGAGGAGCTTGAAGAGGTAGTCGCGGTTCGCCAGGCTCGAATCCGCCAGGGGTTGCTGGTCGGTGGCCGGTTCGGTGTGCTCCACCCTCCGCACTTCGTCCTCGCTCAAATCGCTCTCGTAAACCAGCTTGCGGACTTTCCTCTTTCTCAGGTAGTCGTAGCATTCGTTGACCGTGATCTTGTAGATCCAGGTGATCAGCGAACTGCGGAAGTCAAACTTCCCGATGGAGAAGTAAATCTTTGCAAAGACCTGTTGGGCAATGTCTTCCACGTCGTTGCGCTGCCGGACGATGCCGTGGATGATCGAAAACACTTTGGCCTGGTAGCGTTCCACGATCTCGCGAAACGCCCGCTCTTCGCCCTCCTGAGCGCGCTGGACCAGCACGCCTTCCTGTGAACTCTGGTAGTCCACGCGACTCCTGGTCGCGGCCCGCGGGCCGAAAACTGCTGTCCCGCCCGGGTTTAGCCCAGTCTGTGGAAGCACGCCAGTAAGGGTCCCCATACACCCTGATGTACGTGGCTGTTGCAAACTGGGTTTCAACCCTTTGCCGTGTCGACACCGCCTCCCGGTTACGAAGATACCAAGCCGGCCCCAGCCAGTCCAAGTTTCCCGAAACCTATTACATCTGGACCGTTCGGCCGCGGCAGCGAGGCAGGCCCCCTCGCACCGTGCTTGGAGCTCGCAAGGATTCAGTACATTCCTTAACAATCAACCGCCAGGGAGACATTTTGGCCACGGTGCGTTACCGTCGTGAGTCGCGCCGTCCGGTTCAGAAAACCGATCTCCTGGTCAGCCTGTATCTTTGCGCGGGGCTGGCGCATCGTATAATCTTTAAGAGGGCAGTTATAACAACTGGTGGAGACGACCCATGATTCAAATCACTGAACGCGCCGTGGACAAGGTCAAAGAGATTCTGGACCAGCAGGAACCGAAGCCCGCCGGACTGCGCATTGCCGTCGTTGGCGGCGGCTGCTCGGGTTTCTCGTATTCGATGGCTTTCGAGAGCACCCCGAACATGTTGGATAAGACGTACAACTACCAAGATCTGAAGATCTTTGTCGATCAAGCCAGCTTGTTGTATCTCGATGGTTGCGAAGTCGACTACATCGAGAGCATCGAAGGCGCCGGGTTCAAGTTCAACAACCCGAACGTCAAATCGACCTGCGGCTGCGGCAGCTCGTTCCAGGCCTAAACCTCGCGCGCAAGAGCACGAAACTCCTTCCCCCGTGCGCATGCAGATTATGCACGCCCACGGGGGCTGGTGGCGCGTGTCGATCCACCTAGCGGCCGATACTGTTCACATAGAAGACGCGGCGCGCAATCTCCGAACCGCGGGCGTCAGCCCGCGAGGGTTGCGTGGGGCTCTCATTCACATCTGTCTTCACGGTACCCGCAGGTTTAGAGGCTATAAAGAACGGCGGCCGATCGCCGCCATGAAGCCTTCTGAGCCGCGAGCGTGAGCGAGCGGAGGCGATGCATGTTGACCGGTGAGGAGCCACCGCTCCCTGACGGTCGCGGCTCCGAAAGAACCCGCGGGCTTCACGCGCGCGGTTCGGAGCGTCAGCCGCAGTTTCCTAAGCGAACAGTATTGCACCTAGCGCCGGGACTCCATCACCCAACTTTCATCGAACGTGGCCCGGTTGACCACACTGCGCCGGTCTGACGTGAAAATCACGTGGATCTTGCCGTCACGGGTCTGGATCGCGACCGGGTAGGCGAAATCTCCGGGACCCTCCTTCAGGTTGCGCCGGAACGGGTACGTCTTGTCTTGGTCCGCCGAGATCGCGACCGTCAGCGGAGTGCGCTGATTGGGGCTGTCATTGTAGACCAGGAGCAGTTGACCGCTCTTGAGCTTGAGGAAGTCGACGGCGGCGTTGGGATTGGGGAACGCCGAGTCTTTGCCCTCGCTCCAGGTGCGGCCTCCATCGCGCGACTCCGACCGCACGATGTACCCGGAGGTTTCCGGCCCGTAGCCTCCGCCCCGCCGGCAATAGGACACCAGGTAGTCCCCGGCGATGAGCGCGGGCGCGGGCTGGATGTTGCCCTTGGCGGAGCGAATCCGGCTGGTCTCGCTCCACACCTTCTTCTTGATGTCGTAGCGCAGGAACAGCGATGTGGAATTCGGGCCGACCATCTCGGTATCGTTGCCGGTCTCGTGATAGATGGGCAGCAGGTAGTCGCCGTTCGATAGCACGATGGGCCGGTTGCGAACCATCATTCCGGTCTCCAGCGCCAGCACCGAAGAGTCCGACCAGGTGTTGGCGTTGTCCTTCGAGATTTTGACGTGGATGCGCGAATCCGACCACGTTGCCCCATAACGGACCACGTAGAAGAGCCAGACCACGCCGTCGGGCGCCTGCCAGATCACGCCGTTGCCCGCCGAGCGGAACGGGTCTTTGGCGACGGGCAGCGGCGGCGACCACCGGGTCGAGCCCCGTTTGAGGCGCGAACCATAGACAGCCGTGTCGATCTCGTACTCGCCGCCGCCGCCGTAGTAGACCAGGTAGAGATCTCCATTCGCCAGTTCGCTAATACAGGCCGGGTGTTTGTAGGGCCCGGTCGGGACTTCGGGGCCGAAGATACGCTCGATACGCGGTTGGGCGGAAATCACGGAGCAGAGAACGAGGAGCAACAAATTGTGGCGCAGACACTTGTGTCCGCAGCGTCGGGACGACTCGTCTTGATGCTTCTGCCTCCGAACGCCCGTCCGAGACCGGCGCCACAGGGCTGTGATTGAGCTGGGAGCGTTCATTTTCGAATCAACCAGACTTCGGCCACCTGCGCGCCGCGGATTCGGCCGCTCGGCGTTACCTCCCGGTCCCAGGCGAATGTCACTTCACCATCCAGGGTCGCCTCCACGGGGACATCGAACTCAACGGGACGCACCGGCAGCGGTTTCTTCATATAAGGGTGGACCACAATCGCGCCATCGGCGACCAGCCGAATGCCCTGCTCCTGGCTGACGTTCTCTCCCGCGTAGACGACCCGAATCCGGTATTGCGCCGTTCGATCGAGGCCGGTGTAGCGCATTCGCATGGGGCGGCCGATGCCCGAACTCGCGTGCGTAGACCACGTGATGGGATCGCCCGGGCGAGGGTTCGCGCTGGTCGGGTACGAGTCCCCTTCCTTCAGGAGATGAGGCTGCCGCTCCGGGTGGCCGAGGTCATCGTAGAAACCACCGGGGCCGGGGTCGGTCCAGTGGATGAGCGAGGCAATCTCCCTCTGGCGTTCCGGTTCAGCCGTGAGGCCGCGGATCGCGGCCAGGCGCTGCTTCCACCAGTGGAGGTTAGTGATGGGCGCGTCCAGGCTATCGAGCGAAGTAGCGCGGTCGCGGCGATACCCTCCATAGCGCTGGCTCAACTGCAGGCCGATGCTCTGATAGAGGGCGCCCCCGAGTTCAAACAACCTGGCCCGGACGTCGAGCGCGGGCGGATTGGCGGAATAGCCGTTCAGCGTCTTCAGGGCCTGCTCGATGGCGGCCTCGCTACCGGCGTTGGGCGCGGCTTCGAGTTCCAGCCTCGCGCGGTCGAGCACGACCCTTTCCCGGAGCAGGCGCGTTCGCACGTACGCGTCGAAGTACGCCCGGTACAGTCCCATCTGGAACCGCCAGTTGCCCAGCACGTCCGGCGGCGCGGACCGCTCCAGCGAACGCCACTGAAGAAGCGTCGTGTCGATGGACGCGTTGGTCGCGATCGGTCCCTGCCAGTTCCGTTCCAGGGCCATCGTCAGCAGCGCAAAATCGCCGCCGGGCGCATCGCCAATGAAATAGCGGCCGTACTCGCGCACGATCGCGGGGATGGACGACCCGGGATCCCAGCCGAGCGCACTCCACACGATCTTGTTCACGTCGTCGTTGACGCCATCCGAGTACGTGATGAATCCGGCCGTCAGCGCGTTCCAGGTCTTGAAGATCTTCGCTTGGGCGAACGGCCGCGGATTGATCGGCTCGCGCAGTTCGGTCATGGCAAAGGCGGGATCCCAGTCGGGCACGGCGAACTGCGCGCGCACGGTGTGAGTGATATCGGGATAGAGACGGATCGGGTAACGCCGCGGGGCTTTGGCCCGTAGTTCTTCCATGCTGACGCGAACGCCCGGCCCATACACCAGCCCCGCCAGCCAGGACGGCTCCCGGTTCAGGGCGCTATACAGGTCCTCCATCCACGCGAGGTCGAAGCCCTGCGGCGAGAGCCAGATTCCGGCCTTGGGATGAGATCGGTGTAGCGCCTGAGCCTGCTTCTCGAGGAACGGCAGCAGGTGCTTCGGATGCGTGTGTCCCGGATCGCCGCCGGGAACAAAGATTGCGTCGATGCGCGGCAGAGCTTTGTACACCGTCGTCCATTCGTTGAGTGCGCGCTCGACGGTGGCCGCATCGGAGTAGTCTTTCTCGAGCGCCGGATACCAGATCCAGACATCGAGGCCATAGTCGTCGAGAACCCGCGACACGCGGGCCATCATCTCGAGCGGCGGCAGGCGGTAATGCGGCGTCGTTTCATCGCCCGCGCCGGGCGGGATGAACTCGATGGCGTTCGTCCCGAAAACCGCCAGGTCGCGGATGTGCTGTTCCCACTGCTCCACCGTCCACGCATCGACGGCGTTGTTCAGCGGGCGGTTGCCCATCTGATGCCCGCGGATCGGGTACCGGGGAGCGGATGCGATGCGGAGGTTGTCCGCGAGGCTGACCGCGCCGGGGCGCATTCGGAGTTCGCGCAGCAGGCGCCCGGCGCCAAAGAGAATTCCGCGCGTGTCGCTGCCGGCGACGATAACCGAGTTCGCGCTGCTTTCCAGGTGATAGCCTTCGGCGGCCATCGCCGCGCCGGCGGTGAATTTCCCCTCCAACGCCGATGCCGGGCCGACCGCAATCACAGGCTTGCCGTCCGCCGGCCACTGGTTCGTGACGGGCCAGCGACGCTGAGTGCGTTTCTCCACCTCCTCGACCAGCATGGCCACGGCCTTCTGCCCACGCTTGTCGAGTTCCGGCGGGGCGAAGACCACGGCGTCGCGGAGATCCAATGCAACAGCCTGCATGACGCCGAGACCGCAGAGCAGAAAGAAGTGCAGCCACCGGCCGGGGCCGCGACCCCCTTCAGAGCCGCGACCGTAAGGGAGCGGTGGCGATGCTTCGCCGCTCGTTTCTCGCCGCCACCGCTCCCTTACGGTCGCGGCTCTGAAGCGGGTGGTGACGGTCGCGCCGCCTGTCACTACCGCCCCTCCTCGACCAGTTGCGCCTGCATTCGCGCCGCATCGCGCTCCACAAAGAACAGCACACCTATCAACAGCAGCAGCGCGGCGGCGATGTAGACCGTGGACGCCATCGCGATCGCAAGGCTGAGACTCTCCTTCTTGGCAATCCAGCCAATGGCGAGAGGCGCCGTGCCTCCCCCGGCCAGCCAGCCGACCGTGTTCATCAGGCCGGCGGCGGCGCCGCGCGCCTCCGGCCGCACAACATCGTAGACCGCGGCAAAAATATTCGCGTCGTAGAGCCCCTTGAAAAAGCCCCAGAAGGTAAGCGCGACCAGCAGCCAGGTAACGGACGGGGTCATACCGCAAAGGGCGACAAAGGGCGCTCCGCACAACACGCCGATGGCTTGCACCAGCATCCGGCCGCGCGCCGAGCGCTTGCGCAGAATGTCCGCAAGCCACCCGCCGAAGGGAGCCCCCACCATGCTGGCGAGTTGCACGAACAATGTCGCGGTCAGCCCCGACATGGCCAGGCTCATGTGGAACTTGTCATAGAGGAATTTCGGCATCCAGGACAGCAGCACCACGGCGACAAAATTCGCGCACAGAAACGCCCCCAGCAGCAACAGGACCGAAGGAGTACGGACGACCGTTCGCGCGAACTCGGCGGCGCCGATCTGTCTGGCGGTGTGTGTCGGCTTCCCGCCCGAATCGGCCAGGTCGGCTGCGCCGCGCGGCGCCTCGACCAGATACTTGTGCAGTACGAATCCCAGCAGAATGCCGAGACCGCCGAACAGAATAAACGACCACCGCCAGCCGTAGTGCTGGCCGATCAGCCCCGCGAAAAAGCCGCCGCCGATCGTTCCGAAGTAGACGCTGGTTTGATGGAAACCCATCGCGCGCGACCGTGTCAGCCTGCCGTGATAGTCGCTCATCAGCGACATGGAGGCCGGGTAGTAGGCCGTTTCTCCCAGGCCTTCGGCTGCTCGAAAGAAGAACAGATGGGTGAAGTTCTTCGACCACGCCGTGGCGACGCAAATAATGCTCCACACGTGAAGGCCGACCAGAATCGCGGATTTGCGCCGGATGCGATCCACCAGCCAACCCGCGAAGATGGCGCCCAACCCGTACACCCAGGCGAACGACGAACCGAGCAGACCCAGTTGCACCGGGTCCAGGTTCATCTCCTTCTCGAGGAGCGGGAAAACGGAAAAGATCGCCTGCCGGTCGGCGTAATTGAAAAACGAAATGCACCACAGCATCGCTACCAGGTACCACTTGTAGCGGGGGCCGACGCCCGCATATTCGGGATCGGCGCCCAGGTCGGTGATTGCGACTATTTTCTGATCAGCCATACTTCCGCCACTTGGCAGCCCCGGCCGGCTCCACCGGCGCCGGGCATGCGATTCCATTCGAGAACCAGCGTGCCGTCGGCCGTGGCCTCGGCGGGGATGTCGAACTCCAACACCTTCGGAGGAAGGTCCTTCGGCCCGTAGGGATAGATCTCGAAACGGCCGTCCGCCACCAGACGAATCTTGTGCGGCTGGTTTTCACCCCCATAAACGAAGCGCACGCGGTACTCGGCGGCGGGGTCCAGATACTCGTAGCGCATCTGAAGTTTCGTTTCCCCGAGCGCCTCGGCGTGATCGAACCAGGAGTAACGCCACGGGATGGTAGCCTCCGGGAGCGAGAAACTGACGAGTGACGATTTGAGGAACGCGGGATCGGTCGACGGTCCCTCGCCGCGAACCAGATGAGGCTGCATCGCGGGGTTGCCCAGGTCGTCGTAGAAGCCGCCCGGACCGGGGTTGGTCCAATTGACGATTTCCTCGACCCGCTTGAGCCGGTCTGCCTCTTTATCGAGTTTCCGGATCCCGGCGAACTGATCGCTCAGCCAGTAGCGGCTGTTGAGAGGGATGTCGATCGAATCGAGGTTCGCGCCCCTCCGCACGCCGATGGCCTGATAGCGCGGAACGCTCAATTGCATGCGAATGCTCTGGAACAAAGCTTCGGCGAGTTCGAAGACGCGCCCCCGCAGTTCCGTGGCGACAGGGTGCGTATGAACACGGTTCAGAAGGCTCTCCGCTTCCGCCATCGCCTCGCGGGAGCCGGTGCGTGGGGCATCGCGCAGGCGATCGAGCGCCTGTTGTTCGAGCGCCGTCTCGTTCAACAGGCGGCTGCGCACGAAGGCGTCATAATAGGCCCGGTAGAGCGCCTGCTGAAAGCGCCAGTTGGCCAGAATCTGGGGAGTGGCCGACCGCTCCATCGCCTGGAACTGCTTGAGCGTGGTGACGACTTCTTCATTGGCAACCAGCGACCCTCGCCAGTTACGTTCCAGGGCGAGCAGGCCCTGCGCGAAGGAATCGGCATATTTGGCGCCGATGAAGTACCGGCTGTATTGGCGCAGAACATCGGCCACGTCGGCGTCGGGATTCCAGCCGAGCGCGCTCCACACGAACTTGTTCACGTCGTCGTTGCAGCCTTCCGAATACGTCAGAAAGCCAAGATCGGCAAAGGACTGCAGCCTGCGAAAGATGTTGGCTTCGTCGAGCGGGCGCGGGTTGATGCCCTCGCGGCCGAGGGTGCGCGCGAACGCGGTATCCCAGTCGGGCACCGGGTACTGTGAATGCAGGCTGTGCGTGATATCCGGATAGAAACGGATGGGGTAGCGCTTGGGGATGGCGGCGCGCAGTTCCTCCAGGCTGCCCCGGTTCTGCGGGCCGAACACCACACCCGTCAGCCACGCCGGCTGCTGGCGCATGATGCCGTAATATTCTTCCATCCATTCTTTGTCGAAGCTCTGGGGCGACATCCACATCTGCGCCTTGGGGTGATAGCGCTTGAGGTTCTGCGTCTGCTTTTCGAGCAGGGACAGCAGGTACCGCGGGCGGGTGTGGCCGGGATCGCCGCCGGGGACAAAGACGGCGTCGATGCGGGGCAACTGGCGGAAGACTTCGCCCCATTCCTTGAGCGCGAACTCGACCGTGGCCGGGTCGCTGTAATCTTTGTCCATCGCCGGGTACCAGATCCAGAGCTCGAGGCCGTATTCCTGGGCCAGGCGCGACATCTCGACCATCATCTTCATCGGATGTAGGGGGAAGTGCGGGCTGTCGGCGTCGTCGTCCGAGCGGGGCGGAATCAGCTCGACGGCATTCGTGCCGAAAACGGCGAGGTCGCGATAATACTGCTCCCACATCGCGACGGTCCAGCCGTCGTACGAGTTCGTCTTGGGCCGGTATCCGAGTTGATGGCCGCGCAGCTTGTAGCGGGGCGCGGTCGAGACGCGCAATTCCTCGGGAAGCGATACGGAACCGCGGGCCATGTGGAGCGTGCGGAGCAGATGGCCGGCGCCGAAGAGCACGCCGCGAGCATCGTTTCCGGCGATGAAGACGGCATTACCGGCCGCGGTGGTGTGGATCCGGTAGCCCTCGGCGGCGGCGGCCCCGCTCGAAGGAGGCAGCAACCCGGCATGGGCTCCCGCGAGGGCGGCGATCTCGGAGCTACGGCCGATCGCCACAACCGGCGTCCCCGCGGCCGGCCACGCATGAACGAGGGGCCACCGGAGTTGGGTCCGCCTCTCGACCTCGCCGGCCAGCAGTTCGATGGCTTTTCGTTCCGGCGTTGGGAGATT
>JBJXGR010000216.1:0-2626 GCA_046160045.1 Bryobacteraceae bacterium | reverse complement strand
CATAATTCTGGAGGCCACATAACGCACATTATGTGGCGCGCCACATAATGTGCGTTAGGAGCGCTCGCACGGATCTGTGCGGGGGGCGGTCAGCGATGGCCGTCCCTACCGCGACAACGCGTTTCTGCGGCTTCCTAACCCGGTTCGAACCAGGACGTTCGCTAGGCTAGGCTAGGCGCTCGGTAGTACGCGCGCAAACCGAGGCCAGACTTCTTCACGCCACCAGCCGTCCCTTGGCCCTCGCACATTCACTGTGTCTGACGGCTTCAGTGAAGGTGCCGTAGGTGTTCAGCCCTTGGGGCCACATCGTGAATAGACTCTACGGTCGCGACGGCGCGGCCAGCCGGCTTCCCGCTGCGCCGATTCGATAGAATCGCAGAGTCGATGACGTCTAACGCCCAAAGAGCCCTGATCGCCGCTGTCGCGGCACTTCTCCTGATGCCGCGCGCCGCGAACGGCCAGGCGGTGGCCGCTCCAGCAGGTCCGGCAGAGGTGCTCCTCGAGCTACGGTTCGGACTCCACCCCACGAGTCCCATGACCTGGAACGGTCAGATCACGTTGTCTTCGGGAAGAGTCCAAAAGCTGGACGCCCGCCTCCAGAACGGCGACCGACTCCAGGGCGACCGCTGGACGCTGCGCAGGCTGGCCGGACGGCCCGTACGAGTCTACGCGCGGTTGAGTGCTCCGCCCTCCGCCAGCGTGACGGTCACGACCCAAGCCGGCGCGTTCACCTTCCGGCTCGCCGACCTGAAAACGGAAGCTTCGCTCTACCTCGACGGCGAAGCCAGCGTCCAGCGCGTCCGGCCCGGTGAACCCGTGGTTTCGGGTTCCACCGACGACGACTTCCCGGCGGCTGCGACGGCTCCCGACGGCACGATTTGGGTCGCATACGCCTCCTACCGGCGCGCCAGCCGCGTTCCCCAGCAATACATGAGCCCGGAACTCGACGCGGTGGTGGCGAAGGGAGACTGGAGCGCCTTCGAGCCCACGGGCCACGGCGATCAGATCCGCCTGGTGAGCCGCAAGGGGGACCGGTGGTCCGTTCCGCTGGAGGTGACCGAGGCCGGCGGCGACGTCTGGCGTCCCGCCGTCTCGGTCGACCGCGAGGGTGCGGTCTGGGTGGCCTGGGCACAAAGCGACCAGGGCAACTGGGAGATTTACCGCCGGCGTTACCGAGGCAAATGGGATCCAGCCGAGCGCGTTTCCGACAACCCGGGCCCGGACTTCAACGTCGCATCCACCACCGATCGCAGCGGCCAGGTCTGGTGGACGTGGCAGTCGTGGAGCGGCGCCGATTTCGACATCGCCATCCGCGCCCAACGGGATTCCCGCTTTGCCCGGACCAAGCGCTGGACCGTTCCGGGCAACCAGTGGAATCCCGCGATCGCGGCGGACTCGCGGGGCAGAGTGTATGTCGCCTGGGACGGCTACGAGCACGGCAACTATGACGTCTCGCTGCGGCGGATCGATTCGTCTTCGACCGGCGAGCCGATCGCGGTCGCGGCCTCACCGAAGTTCGAAGCGCGGCCCAGCCTGGCTTGCGACCCGAACGGCCGCGTGTGGATCGCGTATGAGGAATCCGGCGAAGGCTGGGGCAAGGATTATGGCCGGCCGTGGGAGAACAACCGCGGGATCCCCTTCCACCTTCAGATGCGGACTCGCCTGCTGGTCTACACCGAGGCCGGATTTCAGGAGCCCACCTCCGGCTTGCCGGTAGAACCCACCGGAACGCAGACGCTTCCCGCCCAAGTGCGGATCAGTTTCCCGCGGATCGGGTTCGATCCCGGCGGGCGTCTCTGGCTGCTCTATCGTAAACACCGCGACCTGGCGGGCGAAGGCGAGCACTGGGTGAGCTACGCGACCTCGTTTGCAGGCTCGGTCTGGACCGCGCCCGAGAAGCTGGCCTCCTCCGACCACACGTTGGATATGCGCCCGGCGCTGGCCGCGCAGCGCTCCGGCGAAATGCTGGCCGTGTATGCGGGTGACGGGCGCCTGCAGCACGCCATCGAATTCGACCGGCAGTCCCGGCTGTACGCAACTTCGCTGGCAGGGCCGCCGCCGGACAAATGGGAACTGACTCCGGTGTCCGTCTCTCCAACCAAGGCATCCGCCGACGCCATCCGGGAGCGGGCCCTGGTCAAGCGCATTCGAGACGTTCGCGTCGAGGTAGGGGGACGGAGCTATCGCCTGCTGCGGGGCGAGTTTCACCGCCACACCGAATTGTCCGCGCATCGCGACTGGTACGACGGGCCGTACGAGAACGTCTGGCGCTACGGACTCGACGTCGCCGCCGCGGACTGGATCGGCAACGGAGACCACGATGGCGGTCACGGCGAGTACCCGTGGTGGCTGATTCAGAAGCAGAGTGAAATGTTTCAAGGCCCTTCGGTCTTCACGCCCATGTACACTTACGAGCGGTCGCTGCCCTATCCGAACGGGCATCGCAACGTGATGTTCGCCCGCCGGGGAATCTACCCGCTGCCACGATATGAGACCGCCGATCCGAAAGGGACTCCGCCGGAACTCGCGGTGTTCGCAGGACGCAGCGACACGCGCATGCTCTATTCGTATCTGCGCCACTTCGGAGGAATCGCGTCGCCGCACACCAGCGCAACGGAAGGAGGCG
>JBJXGR010000215.1:0-4550 GCA_046160045.1 Bryobacteraceae bacterium | reverse complement strand
TCAGGACCGCGAGCGTTTCGGCGAGTAACCGGCGCGGGACGTGCCAGCGACCGTTCGCCAGCGACGCGCGGTCGCCGCCGGTGATGGTGACCGGCACCACGGGAAACGCGGACCCCTTGAACAGGTCGACCATCACCTCGCCGACGCCGCTTGCGTCGATCACCAGAGGCGTGTCGCGCGGGAGGGCGCGATGGCTCATTTCGTTTCGATCAAACCAATCAGGTCGCGGTACGAGATACGAAGGGAACGAGATGAAACGAATGACGGAAGAAGAAGGACGATGCCAGGTTTGCCGGCACCCGAAGCGGGATGCGATCGAGGCGGACCTAGTGAACGGCGTTGGGTACGCACGGCTGGAGCAAGAGTGGGGTGTCGCGGAATGGACGCTGGGACGGCACAAGCGGCTGCATCTGCGGCGCGAGGTGCAGGCGGCGAGCGTACGGATGGGCAGCGAACGGCGGCGGCGGTTGATGGCGGCGAGCGAGGAATCGCTGGAGGGGATGCGGCGGATCTGGGCGGAGTCCCGGCAGAAGGACCCGAGGCTGGCGTTGCAGGCGCTGAAGGGGATGGGGCATCAGGCGATCTGGGAGATGGGCGTCGGCGGCGGGGAGGGCGAGGAGTCGGCAGAGCGGACGACCGATCCGGGGTGGGCCCGGTTGCGGGACGGGTTATTGGAGGTGTTGAGACTGCACGCGAAGGCGTACGAGGCGGTGACAGAGTGGCTGCGGCGGTTGGAGGACGAGGAGAAGAAGAAAGCTGCGTGAGAGACTTTACTGCGACATTCGACCCGGTGGTCGCACCCGAAAACTGGAACCTGGGTCTTTGACCCCGTCTGCCGACCCCGTTTGCCTGAAAGGACTTCCTCTGTGGCGGCATGTACGTTGGTAAGGGGACCGTAGTATGGAACATGTTTCACGAATGCAGATATTGTGTGTCGGCCTTCTGGTGGCGGGATCCGTAGGAACCAGCTTGGGGCAAGCGCCTGCCGAGCCGGGTGTACCTGTAGCTACGCAGTGGACCCTGGACGCTGCGGGAGCCACGCAGCGCAATTCGATCAAGTCCGTCTACATGATGGTTTGTCCGGCTACCCAGAAGAAGGGTACCGGCTTCCTGATCGAATCCGGAGCTGTGGTAACTAACGAACACGTCGTGCACGGGTGTACCGCAGCAAACATGGAAGCATACCCTTCGACGGGCGGCAAAGTTTTGTTCTCCGACATAGCGGTTGACGCCGATCGCGACCTCGCCGTCTTGCGGCCCAAGGAGCGACTGACAGGCGGCCTTGCGTTGGGGTCTGAAACCGCACTGAACCTAGGGCAATCGGTTACCACTTGGGGCTATCCGCTGATCTACAGCGGACCCGCGCCAATTCTGAGCGTGGGTTACGCCGCGGGTTTCAACGCGGCAAAGGTTAAGACGAACTCAGGCGGCGTGAGGGTGGTAAAGCATATCGTTGTGAACGGCGCGTTCAATCCTGGAAACTCCGGCGGACCTGTCTTTGTGTCGAACAGCAACAAGGTTATCGGCGTGGTTGTGTGGAAGATGCTCATTCTCAGTCAAACTGTTCCTACGGTCATCGAAGGGTTGAAGAAGGGAGGTGGAGTCCGAACCGGCGGGAGGTTTTCACGGACGTTTCTTGACGGCACAACGCGTGACGTGACGGACCAGGAAGCTACGGCGCTCGTTCTGGAGGAGTTTTATAGCACCGTTCAGGTGATGATTGGGGAGGCAATCTCCGTTTCCGAGCTGAAGGACTTTCTTGCGGCGGTTCCGTGGGCGAGATCGGCAGCAGAGTTTGTGCCCGCGACAAAATCTGTCTCAGCAGGCAAATAGGCTATCGCAGCCAGGTTGGTGATGGGACTGAGAGTCACTCAGCGAACTGCTGAAGCACACCCCAGGACCTGACCGGGGAAACCGGGCTACTGAAACAACGAAGGAGGCTATTAAGGTGCAAATAGCAGATCGATAACGCTTTATCCAGATGGGCCTTGAAGAACGTCCCGTGTGTCCCCATGTTCCCGGTCGGGCCGACCCCATTTCAGCCCCCATTTCCCCATCGGGATCCTGGCAGTGGCAGAACTCGCAACTACCCCGCGCAGCCGGGACAATCACATTAGCGAGGAGACCTTCTCAGGCGAGCGAGAAGAACAATGAATGAAGCACCGAGAACAGTCAGATAACTCGGCTCCGGAACAACCGTCACGCTGCCAGAAACGGCACTGGCCGTGATGTCATTAAGGTTTGAATCGAGCAGGATAACGTTTGAGAGGTCTATGACGCTTGATCCGGGACCGATCGCAGTGAACACTATCTGAGCTAACGTCCCGTCCGTACTGATGCCTGGGCCTGGTCCGCTCAACGAATCCCCGATGAATGTAATCGTGCCTGCGGTGTTGTCGATAGTCCCGGGACTGAAGAAAACACCAACGCTGCTGAACAGAGCGCCTTCCGTGACGTTGTTGGCGGACAGTACTGCTGGGTTGAAGGCTATGTCGAACTGCCAGGCGTACAGGTCACTGATACCCGATACGTTCACATCGAGCGACAGTGGGCTTCCGAGCGGCAGCGTCGTGGCAGACGGTTGGATCGATATGGTGCCAGCAAAAGTGGTGGCTAAAGCTAGGACGTTAAGGCAAAGTATGTGGATGAATCTCTTCATGGGAAACTTTATTCTACTGGCAACGGGTCCCAGCGGGTAAACGCTGCGAGACGAATGACAAGATCGCGGACATCGATGATTCCATCCGGGTTCACATCAGCGCGAGAATCAAAGCCCGCTTGACCGGTACGTTTGCCGAACGACATCCTTATAATCACCAGGTCCGAACAGTCGATCTTGCTGTCCATATTGACATCGCCCAAGGACGCGACATTCGCAGACAAAGTGGACTGCGCCCCGGGGCTGGCCGTTCCAGATTGGCTCTTCTGTTCGATAATGTTGCCGTCGCTGTCCAGGCGACTAAGAAACAGAGTGTACGCACCCGTTCCGGATCCAACGGCGAGCAAGCTGTATGGTCCGGGTAGTGGGAGCCACGTATTCTGGACCGGCCAGCGACCCAGAGGTTGTTGAAATCGTCAACCTTCATTGTAAGTGACCTCCGCCCCTCGGTTCGCACCTGTCAAATGAGCGACTTGCGGAACTAAATAGAAGGGGTGAACTGCTTTGCGCTGCCAGAGGAAGTCCAGATCCCGAGACGGCGAGCAGAAGAAGTGCCATGCAACAGCGAGCTTTGGACGCCGAGAGCGAACGGGATGAACTATTCATAAGGTATTAGGAATTGCCCTGCCCGGTTCCCCCACGGTCGTGGGGCTGGCACCGTCGGGTACGAGTGATTTCATTTGACGGCAGTGGAGGAATTTGGCGTCTGCCACCTTGATGCAGGGCGTAGCCGTCGTGGCGAGTGTGCCACATTCGTCGGGCTGCCTCTTCCAGAAAGCTGAGTGCGCCGTGGGCATGAGAATCAAGAAGACGAAGCCCGCAGACGAATCGCGTCCGCTGGATCAGTTGAAACTGAAGTTTAAGACCATAGGGGCTCACAGTCTATCACTTCAATGCGACATCAATGCGACATCAATGCGACACATCGCGACATCGCCCCGATGTCAGTACCAAAACACGCCTTGCTCCACATGCACGGCCCCCCGAACCGCGGGCGTAAGCCTGGCGCCAGCCCGCGGGTGCGTGCGGGCATCAAAGCGCCCCGGTGTCGCGGCATCGCTCCAGGCACCTGCCGTACCGCCACCCGCGGGCTTATAGTAACTCCGTGAGAGCGGGGATGGGGGTGCGGGGCAAGGGGGTGGCGGTTGAATCCCCATGCCCCGCTCAGCACGGCAGCGGCCCCGGAGCGCGCCGTTCAGCGCTCCGGGGTGGGGGTTGCATTTTACAGTGAAAATGTTTCAGAGTCAGGGCGGGTTCGGCTCCCGCTGCTACGAATTTCGCGGGCCGACATTTGATGTCTCGCGTGAGTCTTTCGAGCAGCGGGAGCGCTTTGCTTCCCTAACGAATGCTCAGTATTCGTCGGGCAGTACCAACACGACTCAACTATAAGCCATTCGTCGAAGCAAAGCCACGTGCCAGCCCGGAAGACCGCGGCCCACGCGGTCGCAGGTCAAAGGAAAGGAAGGATTACCTATGTCCGTCGGCAACACAGGCGAGCAACCACAGGAACCGTACGCCGCATTTGTAGCCATCGATTGGGCGGACCAGCAACACGTTTGGGCGCTCCAGGGGGCCAAGTCGGCCCAGCGGCAACAAGGAGAGATCGAAGCCACACCGGAGGCGGTGGAGGCCTGGGTGGGAGAACTTCAGACCCGTTTTTCCGGGTCCCGCATCGCGGTGGCGCTGGAGCAGAAGCGCGGCGCCCTGCTGTGTCAGTTGAGCAAGTATGAGTCGCTGGTGTTGTACCCGGTGCACCCGGCAACGGTGAGCCGGATGCGGGCCGCGCTGTATCCGTCCACCAGCAAGGACGATCCCAAGGACGCCGATCTGTTGCTGGACATCCTCACTTTGCATCGAGGGCATCTGCGGCGTCTCGACCCGGACACGATGG
>JBJXGR010000214.1:0-4159 GCA_046160045.1 Bryobacteraceae bacterium | reverse complement strand
CAAGGGCAGCCGGTACGACTTTCAACTCAAGCAGCGGGAAGAGCGCGACAGGATCTACGATCTCATCAGTGCAAAGCTTATCGCCGCGCGCCGCCAGGCCAAGTGAGCGGCCGGCTCACAACGCTTTCTCGATCGTTGTGATATCCACCAGCCCGCGGCACCCGTACAGCACCGGCAGCAGCCGCGCGGGATCGTAGCGCCGCCGGAGTTCCGCCACCCGTTCCGTCCCCGCGCGATACGCCGGCAGATACATCCTTCCCAACAGCGGATGCCGGCCCCACGCGCCCGATAGTTTGCCCGCCCGTTCCGCCGAAACCAGGTACTCCGCCCGCAGCGTGTTGGCCACGTCGGCTTGGGGCACATGCTCCCGCCAGGTCAGATACGAAGCTTGGTTCTTGGCATCATCCTGCAGCAACGCCAGCAGCAGGCCGATCTGCAGGTCTTCATCCGGAAGTTGGTCGATTTCCGTCACGCCGTGCGCGATCAGGCAGGCGTTGTTCGCGATGCCCTCAAACAATGCCGCGGCGCGGGTGTTCATGGTCAGCACGCTCGACTCGAAGCCGGCGAGGCCGCGAACATACAGGTTCTGCAGATAGGCGAACGTGGTTACGTGCCCCGGCGCCACCTCGTGGCTCACCAGTTGTTCGAACTCCGGCACCGAGATTTCGAGCGACGCGTTGATCTCGTAGGTGGCTTCGTATTCCGGGCTTCCATCCGGCTTCCGAGCGCGCCCCAGGTAGTTCATCGAGCCGGAAAACCAGGCCTCCCGGATGGGCAGAAACCGGATGTTGGCCACCGGTACCGGATGCAGTTCCTGGGGAAGGTAGGGCAGCAGGTGCCGCACCGATAACTGTTCGAAGCGGGCGATGACGGCATCGCCCAGTGCTCGGACGGAGGCCATGGGAATCAGCCGGGCGCGCCGCCACGCGTCGACCGCTTCCAGCAGTTCGCCGGACGAATGCGAAGGATGCCCGGCGAGAGCCAGCAGATCGGCCACGCGCTCGCGCTTCGCCGCGGGATTCGACGGCGAGGGCGGCGCACCGGTCGACGCCAGGACACAACGCTCATAGGGTACGGGATCCCCTCGCCCGAGCAGTTCCATAGCCAGGTCCCACATCACCTGGAACGATTGCGCGAGGCCGTCCAGGTACTCGCCTCGCAGGCCGTCAGCCGGTACGGCCAGGCCGCGGATCGCGCCCGGAACATCGACCGCCGCAAGGTACGCGTCGATCGCCGCGGTGTCGGGAGACTTCGCCGACACCCCTCCCGTGGCCCGCACCGCCGCGGCCGTGGGATGCGTGTACGCCGTCGGCAACGGCTCATCGGAAAACCACGAATCGGCAATGAACCGGCCGGTTCCCGACGGACACATCACGTCGCCGCCCCACAGCGTGTCGATACCCAGCACGGCGTTGCCGATCAGAGTCTCAAAACGTCCGCTCATCGTTCCTCCACCTTGCGTAGTGACCCGAACCAGGTATATGCGCACAGCGCCAGAAACATCACGATCGACACCGACTGCGAAATCGTGTCGTTGTCGTAGAAGGGCGTTTTCACCAACTCCTCCGCATACCAGGGAAACAGGCGAAGACCCGCCCCGAAAACGCCGCCCAGGGCGCCCCCGGCCATCAGGCCCGAAGCGATGATCACGCCGCGCTCGCGAATGGAGGCCCCCTGCCGCTCGCCCGCGGCGTCGGCGCGCTTGCCCAGGTAATGCGCCAGAAATCCGCCCACGAGCGCCGGCGTGTTGAGTTCCAGCGGCAGGTACATTCCCAACGCGAAAATCAGCGCCGGGGCGCCCAGCATCTCCATGATCAGGGCGATGACCGCACCCGCGAGGAACAGCACGTACGCCACCGGCTGATGGCTCATGAATCCTTCCACCAGCGCCTTCATGATCGACGCCTGGGGAGAGGCCAGCACGGTCCGGGAGTCTCCCGGGACGGCCTCGCCGAACTGAAAGGCCTGGGCCAACAGCACGATGGTCAACCCGGAAGCCACCGACGCGGCGATCGCGCCCAGAAATTTCACCTTCTCCTGCGCCGCCGGCGTCGATCCCAGCCAGTAGCCCGTCTTCAGGTCGGTGATCAACTGTCCCGACACCGAAAGGGCCGTGCACACCATGCCCGCGATCGCCATCACGAAGAACATGCCCGTCGTGCCGGAGAGCCCGAAGCGCAGCAGAACCACGGACGAAATGATGATGGTCAGCATCGTCATGCCGGAGACCGGGTTCCGCGCCACGGTCGCGATGGCGTTCGCCGACACCGACGTGAAGAAGAACGAGAACACCAACGTCAACAGCAGGCCCATCACCACCACCGGCCCGGAAACCTGTAATCCGGCGAAGAAAACACCCACCAGCACGGCACTGATGCCCACGCCCGCGACGATCGACAGGACGGGAATATCCCGGTCGGTTCGCTCTACCGCCGCCGCTTCTCCCTGCCGGAAGGCTCGCAAGGCGATTCCAAACGATCCCGCGATGATCCGCAGCGACTTGAGGATGCCGAAGATCCCGGCCGTGGCGATGGCCCCCACTCCGATGAATCGCACGTAGCCCCGAAAGATCTGCGCCTCGTTCATGCCCGCGATGGGGACGGTCGCCGGGTACACCGCGGTATCCGGCAGATGGCTGCCGATCATCCAGATCAGGGGTACCAGGACATAGTTCGACAGGAATCCTCCGGAGCAGAGAATCAGCGAACTCCTCAGCCCCATCACGTAGCCGAGCCCGAGAATGAAGCTGATCGCGTCGAAGTTGAACCCGATCCGGGTCTTGTCCGCGAACTCGCGCACGGCCGGCAGGAATCGCAGGTCGACGAACTCTTTCCACACCTGAAACGTCGTGACAAAAAAGTCGTAAACACCGGAGATCGCGGTGGCCTGCAGCAACAGCCGCGCCTGTTCCCCGCCCTTCTCTCCGGTTACCAGCACCTCGGTGATTGCCGTCGCCTCCGGATACGGCAGCAGTCCGTGCATCTCGCGCACGAAGTAGCGCCGCAACGGGATCAGGAACAGAATTCCCAGGCAACTGCCCGCGATACAGATGAAGATGGTCTGCACCGGATGCGGATCGAGCTTCAGGATGTAAAGCGCCGGGAGCGTAAAGATCGCGCCGGCCACCACCGACCCGGACACGCCGCCCACTCCGGTAACGATGACGTTCTCGAGCAGGCTCGACCGCCGCGAATAGACCCGTGCCAGGCCGATAGTCAGGATCGAGATCGGAATCGCCGCTTCCATCACCTGGCCGACTTTCAGGCCGGAATAGGCCGAGGCCACCGAAAAAATCACGCACAGCAGCAGCCCCCAACCCACCGAACGCGCGGTCAATTCCGGGGGCCGCGCCGCCGCCGGCGTCATCGGCTGATAGGTCTCTCCCTCGGCCAGGGGCCCGTAAGCATTCGGGGGCAGCGATTTGGCGGTTGCGTGGGCCTCCATCGGTTCACCTCGGCGTCAGCGAGACCACGCCATTCAGAGAGCGGGCATCCTTCACACCGCCGTACCCCGGAGGAATCTCCGCCAGGAACGCGGTGAACTCCGTGGCCAGCCGTTGCCGCCCTCCCATCCACCGATACGCCGGCGTCTCGAACAGCGACCCCCGCTCGACGCTCTTCCGCACGCCCTCGGCAAACGGGGAGCTTCCGAATTCCATCCCGCGGGCGACCACCTTGCCGTTCCAGGGAGGAACCTGACTGCTCCCGTTCTCCTGCCAGTCAGCCAGCCACGGGTTCCCCTCGGAGGGAAATACGTACCCGATCAGGACGCGATAGTCAGGGTGAAACAAGGTGAAGAACTGTTCCTTGCGCGCCGGGTCCAGCCGCAGGGCGCAGTACGTGCCCGCCTTCGGACGCGCCTGCAAGACCCGCAGGTTGACCGGCTTCCCATCCCAGCCCGTCCCGTTCGGCCATTGGATGTCGGAGGAGGGCTTCAGTGAATTGCTGTCCGTCTCGCCGGCGCTGACGCGGCCGCGCGTCGCCGATGCATCCAGCACGGTTTTGCCCGGTTCGACAAAGGGCGGGCCGAAGGTGGCGTGCTGCATCCAGTTGATCGGCCGGTCATACGGCGCAAGGTTCTCCACCCACTCGCGGACGCGCACCTGCCGCTGGCCGCGCCGCACGGTGACCGCCCGCTCCACCCGGAAGTTCGTCTTCGG